>NZ_JAUBQR010000078.1:9279-26930 GCF_036701385.1 Microcoleus sp. Pol12B4
AGCCGGCAAATAATATTAACCGATCGGCGTTCGGCGGACAATATTTATTTACCACATTAACTTCTACTTTGCCATTCAGAGAGTATTTCTAGTCTCTATTGACCTTTTGGCCCGCGATCCGGCATCCAGCACATAGCCGCTATCGAAATTTGTTGTAAAAATTTACAGTAAGGAGCCGATCCTGTGTCCTGTCACGCATCAGCGAAACAAGCTAGAAAGTTCTATAACTTTGGTTTGCAGGGTTGAGATTTCTTCCCGCCCCCGCTTTAAAGAAGCTTCTAAGTCTAGCAGCAAAGGCAAACTTTTTTGTAGTTTTTCTAAGCTGGCGTTCTTGACTTCTTGCCGAAAATAGTATACTCGTTTCGGATTGCCGAGATCTAGAGCTTGAGCAATTTTATCATCGCGATCGCCCGCTTGGATCATGGCCTTTACCCAAAGCCAAATCCGAAACTTACCAGTTAAGCCAGCCACAATCCTCAAACCAGGCTCGCTGCGGCCAGTTAAGCCTGCCAATAAATCCAAAGCGGCGGAGGTATTGCCCTCGCGAATCGCATCGGCTAGCTGGAAGGTATTTTGGGCGTGACAGTGCACCAGTGCCGCAACTTCTTCCGGGTTCAGAGGTTGGCTGCGGTTGCCCGCAAACAGCAGCAATTTTTCGAGTTCGCTGTATAGCTGGCGGGTATCGCTACCAATTGATTGGGCCAAAAGTTCGATCGCTGTGGCGGTCAATTTTACGTTCATTTCGGCGGCGACTTGGCGCACCCGCTGGACTAATTCTTTGTCATTCCAAGGTGGAATCGGTGAAAATTCCCGCACTTGGGCGGACTGGACAAGTAACTTGGTAGACTTGAGCCGGCTGTCGGGTTTTTTGACGGATGTCAGCAGCAGCACGGTGGTAGGGGGAATCACTGGCAGTGTTCGTTCCAATTGCGCTAACAGTTCTGGAGAACACTGCTGCGTAACAGTCGTATTTGCCAGCCAGACAAAACGGCTGCCGGTACCGAAGGGGGGCGTTAAGGCTCGATCGAGCCCTTCGACCACAGTGTCGGGTCGATCGGCAATAATCTTGTCATAGTTAAAAGTAGCCCAGTTGGGGTCGAGGACTGTTTGGCGCAAACTTGTCACAGCCTGCGCCATCGCAAAGTCGTCTTCCCCCCAAAACAGGTAAATTTGCATGAAAAACGCTCACTAGCCCAAAAAATCAGAGTTGCACGCGAGGCTTGTCCAACATATCCTGAATTGGGCTGTTGGAAGCCCGCGCCATAATATAAAATTTGGTGTGGGAGTATGTCACCGCGAGGAAATCAAGATTGGATGATACTTATCAAGCTTACGTAAATCGGGTGGCGCGAATGACGCTGCTGGACTCTTACAAGTCGCAGGTGGAACACATTCAGGAATCTCCAAAATTTAAGCCGGACGAAGCTGGTCACAGAGATCCTGTACCTTTTCCGGGTTATTCGGTGATTACGCCGCCGGCTGGGGAAGATGCAGAAAATGCTGCACTTTATAGTAATTTGCACTCGATCCAACAACGGCTATTGCATGAAATAGCGGACGGTGCGATCGTGGCACTGCCTCCTGATAGCTTCCATTTAACCGTAGCCGATTTGATTTGGAGCAGCGCTTTTCGAGATGCCTCTGATAAAAATCCCGAATTTGAGGAGCAACTGCGCTCGCGCATGGCCGATCGTTTTGCCGCCTGCAAACCCTTGGCGGGGGGCCCTCCCATTCGCTGGATAGTGCTGGGGTTGATGGTGATGACTAGAGCTGTGGGTGTTTGTTTAGCACCGACGGACGAAAACTCTTACAAGCAAATTCTGGAGTTTCGTCGATCGATCTATCAAAATCCCGATTTAATGGCTTTGGGAATCGAACAGCAATATCATTTTACGGCCCACATTACTCTGGCTTATTTTGGGGACGTCGGGCCGAACCTTGACCGCGATCGCTTGTGCGCTTTGCTGTCAGAGTTAAACGAGCAATGGCTGGACACGCCGCAAGAACTGTCTGTACACCGAGTGGAACTGCGGAAGTTTGACGACATGACCACCTACCTCCGGCAACCGGACTGGCCTGTGTTTGAGTTTTAACGAAGGAAGAGGGAAGAGGGAAGAAGGAAGAAGGAAGAGGATGGATGTGAAGATTTTTTCCATCTCCCACTCTCCCCATCTCCCCATCTCCCCATCTCCCACTCTCCCACTCTCCCACTCTCTCGCCCCCTCTCCCCTGTGACAAGAGTCAGGATATTGCCTATTAAATGCTTTAATTATTTTTGTTTGACAGTAAAGTCAAGGAAAAAATTTATGAAAAACCAGGAAAAATGAGTAATTCTGGTTTTTTACTTTTTGGTTAAAAAGTGACCAAAAAAATGGGATACAAGCCTCCCCCTTCAAGGGGGACTTTTGGTTAGGAATCTCTCCGAGAGGTTTGTGAATAAACAGAACCGCAATTATTCAGGTTGGCTCTACAATCGTTGTATGTTAAATCTAACCTACGAGTACAAGCTCATTCCTACCGATACGCAACGCCAGACTTTCGACCAGTGGCTCAATATTTGCCGCAAGGTCTACAACTTTGCATTGCGGGAACGAAAAGATTGGGTTAATTCTCGTAAGTGTGATATCAACTCGTGCAGCCTTAAGCAGGAATACATTATCCCTACTGATGAACCGCGTCCAACCTTTGCCCGTCAATGCAAATCATTGGCCCAAGCAAAAAAGTTAATTCCTGAGTTGAAACTACCTCACACCCATGTATTGCAGCAAGCATTGCGCCAACGAGAGGCAGCGTTTGTGGCGATGTGGGAACGAGGACACGGTTTTCGTAGATTCAAAAAGCGGATACGCTCATTTGTGTTCTCTCAATTGAATCTAGAATCCGTTAAACGGTTTGATGGTGCCGATTGGGTCAACCTACCCAAGATTGGGTTAGTTCAAATGCACCTGTCACGTCCAATCCCTCAAGGGTTTGATGTCAAGCAAATTCGCGTTGTCAAGAGGGCTTCTGGTTACTATGCCATGCTAACTTTGCAATGTGATGTCGCAGTGCCTCAAGCCTCACCTTCAGGGCATGAATTAGGAATTGATTTAGGGTTAAAACATTTTTTGGCAACTTCTGATGCTGAATTGATTGATAGACCTCGATCCTTTCTGAATGGACAACGCAAGTTGAAATTGCTGCAACGTCAACTCAAAGGCAAGAAAAAAGGTTCTAGAAAGTTTCGTCAAATTCATCACCAAATAGGCAAGCACCACGAATACATCTCGAACAGTCGCAAAGACTTCCATTTTAAGACCGCACATCATTTATGTAACGCAGCCCAAACAGTATTTGCTGAAGACTTGAACCTCAAAGCAATGTCAGCGGGAATGATGAGCAAGCACACGCTTGATGCAGGGTTTGGTCAGTTCCTGAATATCTTGGGTCATGTTTGCTTTAAGCGAGGTGCATACTTCGGCAAGGTAGACCCGAACCGAACAAGTCAAACCTGCCCAAGATGTCAAACTCATACAGGCAAAAAAGAACTATCCGAACGAGTACATAGATGTCAAACGTGTGGCTATGAAACGAATCGAGATGTTGCAGCCGCGCAGGTGGTGTTGGAGCATGGATATACAGCGGTTGTGCAAACCGCAGTGAATTTTGGGGAGGGCAAGCTACGTGAGTAGTCCCAATGAACCAAGAATCCTCGTGCCTTCGGGCCGAGGATTTGTCAAAGTACACGTGGTTGGTATAGGTTTAGATGGGGCGGCTGGGCTGAGCGAATCGGCGCGGCAGGTTGTAGAAATGGCTGCTCTGCTAATAGGGAACGAGCGCCATTTGAGCTATTTTCCCCAGCACGATGGAGAGCGCTGGGCGTTGGAAGATTTGACCGAAGCAATTCTGGAAATTCGGCGCTGGTGGGGGACTGAACCCGAATTAGAACCCTCTGGGGGGACGGTGGAACCCCGGGATCGACCGATCGTAATTTTAGTGGCCGGCGACCCGCTGTTCTACGGCTGGGGAAAGTTGTTAATTGCTCAATTGCCGGCAGAAAAATTGGCTTTTCATCCCCACGTCAGTTCTGTGCAGTTGGCTTTTAATCGCTTGCAAATCCCTTGGCAAGATGCTCATTTTGTTGGCTCTCAAGGACGTTATTTTGAGGAACTGACGGCAAAACTCAAACTCGGTGTGGAGAAAATTGCGGTGCTCGCCGACGAAACTCATACTCCGGAAGCCCTGGGAAATTTGGTGAAAGCTCTAGATTTGCCGACACGTTACGAGTTTTGGGTTTGCGAAAATTTGGGTGCGGCCGAGGAACGGGTAAGCCACAAATCTCTGGAAGCTTTGCTGAGAGAGTCTTGTGCACCGCTAAGCGTGGTGGTGATGCTGCGCGAGTCCCCCGCGAGGGCAGAACCTTTGGATTTGGAAAAGTTGCCTTTGTTGGGAATACCGGATGCAGCTTTTATGGGTTGTGGCGACAAGCCGGGTTTGACGGTTGAACGGGAAGTGCGGGTCTTGGTGCTGGGACAATTGGCTTTGCAACCGGGACAAGTTGTCTGGGATGTGGGTGCTGGTAACGGTTCTGTGTCGATCGAAATTGCTCGTTTATTCCCGCAGTCTGAGGTTTACGCGATCGAACAAACGGTTTCCGGTACTTCTGCAATCGAGTTCAACTACGGCCGTTTTGGGCTGCAAAATGTGTTTTCGATTAACGGAACCGCCCCGGAAATTTTGCACCGCTTGCGTCCTCCGCACCGGATTTTTATTGGCGGTAGTGGCGGAGGGTTGACTAAAATTTTGGGCGTTTGCGCCCTGCGGCTGCTTCCTGGAGGCTCGATCGTGCTTGCGTTGGATGCTTTTGAGGATATTGCTACTGTTTTGAGCTGGATGGGCGATCGGGTGCGCCGGGAACCGCACTGGAGTTACCGAATCGTGCAAGTGCAGTTGTCGCGTTCTGTGGCTGGGGGAAATTCAACTCGTTTTGATGCGTTGCGGCCAGTTTCGATTGTGACGATCGATCGACACTTGAATTAATGTCTGATTTTTAACCGCAGATTAACGCAGATTAACGTTAATAGGATTTACGCATAGTCTATTTGTATGGTGCCACAAGAGTAGCTTACCGCTACGAATTGGTTATACCAAATCCCTAATTTCAGCGTGCATCTAACCTACTGTGTGAAGGCTATTCTTAACTATAACGTAAAAATTGTAAAACTTAAATTTCGTTTTAAGAAGGGTTATAGGGAAAACTCTCCTCCTTAAGTAGTAACCTTCCACTGATGTTTTTAGATCAAGCCAAGCCAATATAAAAACACAGTTTATTCACCTCAAACAGTGCAATGTCTAATTTAAATATTCATGTTACCGACCCAGAACTGGCTCGTTACTATATCGATCGAATGTTAGTCGGAAATGCGTTCGCTTTCATCGATTCCCAACCCTCCAAACATTATGATAATTATCAAATTTCACTAGAACACTTTTACGGCCCACCGCAAAGGCGCACAATTCCCTTAGTGCCGAACGGTCAGATATTTCCCGGTTTTAAGATAAAATCGCAAATACCACATTTTAAAAAATCCCGTATATTCCTACCAGACAAGGAAATTTATCAAGCAATTCATGACTCGATACGTTTACTCATCATAGCCCCCGACTGGTTAATAAAAAAAAGCCAGGATGCAACATCACAGGAAATTGTAGAATTGGTGATCGAAAAAAATTGGAGCGTTTACCGCACTCAAAAAATCGAGTTAGGGGCAGAAGGACTAACCTTAGTAGAACTGTCTCAGCTTCCTGTAGGGAATTATCGAGTTTACGTGAAAGACAGGGAAGGCTGGGAATATCAAAATAAGAAATTTGAATGGTCTTTCAGTGTAGCTGAATATGTTCTCTCACCTTTGCAAGCTAGCCTAAAAAGCCATGAATTGCAGGAACATAATTTAAATTGTAGCCTGCAAGTCGAGGGTTTTAATCAACCGCTTAACCAACCCATACAAGTTGAATTGTGGATTGGAGAACACAAACTCGGTGAACAGCAACTAGAACCCGTCACAGTTGGGATTTATGACGCTAATTTCAATTTACCATTTTTCACTACTAAAAGATTAGAATTGCGGATCAGTTACCTCGATGCAGTGGCGACAGTTGTGATTCCCGGTTCCCAACAGGTATACCGAGGTACAACTTTTCTTTCAAATTTAGGGCGACAACTGCGAGTAAGCATGATGCCGCAACCGCAAACTAGGTTAGTGCGGGGACTGTATGTCAGTGAAAGTAGCAGGGTGGAAAATACCCCAGAGCCCGAGATGAATGATGGCTGGTACGTGTCTGGGTGTGAAACTAGCAAGGTGGAAAATACCCCTGCGATGATTGTTGACCCCACACCCGCCAACCGTCAAACGAAGTTGCGGTGGATGGTTGGAGCACAAGCAGCACGGTTATTAATATTAGATTTGCAAGGAAATGTTTGCTGTGAAAAAGACTTAGGCCATGTCTTTTGCGGACAGGAAATAGATATTGAAGTGCCCGCACCTGTAGGTTTGATAGCTATTGCTGCTTGGATAGAAGATAAAGCTTGGGAAGGTTGGTCAACATTACTTGTTCCTTCAATAGCACAGCTAGCTGTAAGCGCACCTGCAACTGCTAGTCCGGGCGCAACCGTAGAACTGAGTCTTACCGCCGATAAAGCTGCAGCCGTTTACCTGCGAGTGCGGGATAGCCGTTTAACAGGTGCTAGTCCTGAAGAAAGTCTCGTCGCCTCACTCCAGGAAAAGTTACAAGAAGTAAGTAATTGGGCAACTTCTCGCTATATTACACAAAACCTCACACAACACCCAGAATGGGGTCGTTTCAAAAGCAGCAACGTAGTCGGCATTGACTTGGGTGCAACTCGCTCAAAGATAGCTATTAAGAAGTATGGTCAAATTACTGCGATCGCTAGTATTCCTTCTGTGGTTGCGTATACTCAAGATGGAGCTTGCCTTGTAGGTGAGGAAGCTAAACGTCAAGCTGCACTCAACCCAGAAAATACTTTTCATTCTGTCAAGAAGTTGCTCGGCCGCAAATATGAGGAAGTCCTCCGCGAACCCAGTCAACTACCTTACCAAGTTACCAATGTTAATGGTGATATTGAGCTTAATTGTCCAAATATTGGGAAACAATTGACCCCCCAAGAAATACTAGCTAAAATTATCCGAAAACTGATTAAAGAGGCTAGTAACTACTTGGATGAAGAAGTAAATCAGGCCGTAATTACAGTTCCTGCTTATTTCAATGATGCTCAACGTCAAGCTACTAAAGAGGCTGGCAAACTTGCTGGAATAGAAGTATTGAGAATCATTGACGAATCTACAGCGTCGTGTTTAGCTTACGGGTTGGACAAAAAGTCTAACGAAACCATCTTGGTGTTTGACCTCGGTGGTAGCACGTTGGACTTGTCCATTCTAGAAGTTGGCGATTGCGTGTTTGAAGTGGTAGCCACTGCCGAGGAAGCTCATGTAGGAGGTGATGAATTTGACAATAAAATTGTCGATTTCATCGCGAATGAATTCCAAAGATCCGAAGGAATTGACATCCGAAAAGACAAACAAGCACTGCAACGTCTGACAGTTGCAGCAGAAAAAGCCAAGATTGAACTGTCGAGAGTTACCGAAGCCCAAATCAACTTGCCGTTCATTACCGCGACTCCAGACGGGCCAAAACACTTGGACACGACTTTGACGCGGGCCAAGTTTGAAGAAGTGTGCTCGGATTCGATCGCTCGCTACCGCATCCTCGTAGAAAACGCCCTAGAAAACGCCATGCGCGAGGCAAAACTTGACAAATCTCACATTAATGAAGTTGTTTTAGTTGGCGGTTCTACCCAAATTCTAGCAGTTCAAGCATTAGTCAGGCAAATGCTGAATAAAGAACCTCAGCAGAGTATTAACCCAAATGAAGTAGTGACTTTCGGTGCTGCGATTCAAGCAAGTTTTCTTAATGAAAGTTATGGTTGCGTATATTTGCATGATTTGCCCGATCGCGCTAATGAAAAATTCTTGCCACGGACTGACTTTGCTGATGTAGCTTACTGCGGTATTGTTCGCGTCGATGAATTGGGTAAGGCTGAGGTTAGTTTCAAATTACCCGATGCTATTACTTCCTATAATATTGAGGCATTTGCTCTGTCTCAGTCGGGTAAAGAATGGTGCAGTGTCAAAAAGCGTTTGGAGGTTTCCCTACCTATTTGAGCTGAATTTAAGCTACCTAAGTTCATTGATCCGGGCGATAAAAGTCCCGCAACTTTATACGTAAAGTGTGCTAGCGGGCAATTCGGGTTGCGGTTATTTTGTAACGGTGTCCCGGTTGAATTCAGTTTATTGGATGCTGAACAAATCGCACCCAATACTTATCAAGGCAATCAAGCTAAGGTAATTTTTGCAGTACAGCCTGGTGAGTGGCGGGCAGAAGTGCAGGATTTAGTTACTCAAGATTATGATGTTTGCGTTCGCACTGTTGGTTAACTCGCTAAGTTTCAAGAAGTGGCACAGCGCTTTCAAATATTGCGGGCTGACGAAACTTTTGATTTGCGAAGTTAAACGATTTTCAGTAGACTTTTGCGGTCAAAAAACTCTCAAAATTCCGCTGCGAGTCAGTGGTTACACTTTACCTGCTGGCGAACATTGGCGCGCGGTGGTAAGGAATATGTTTAATGAATAAGAAACGGGTAATTCGGGATTGTTGCGCGTTCAAGTTGGTGGTTGATAACCAATCACTATTGACAGTACGGCTGCTGTTGCTAGCAATAACAGAATTCCGGCTGCACCTGCTAGCGGCTTGGCGGCAATTCCTGTAATCCATTCTGGTACCCTAGAAGTAGGTTTAATTGCGCTTTCTGTATCTACGGTAGTTATACCCCAAATCCAAGCTGCGTGAATGCCGATCGCCAATCCTAAACTGCCATTGTCGGCGATGCGGGCTAATGTTAAAACCATCCCCATCAGCCACAATCCGGGCAGTTGCGGTAGAGTTTCTTTGGCGTCCCAAATTAGGTGGGCGATCGCAAAAATGAAACTGGCGATCGCTGCTGCGATTAGCACTGAGTAATCTTGCTGGAGGATTGTTTGCAAGCAGCCGCGAAAGATTAACTCTTCTGTGGCGCTTATCCACAGTGCTAATAACAGAGTCAGCAGACTAGCAGGGTTAAAAATTAAAGTCCAAAAATTAATTTGTTTTTCGACTGTTTCGGTGGTGGAAGTTTCGCTTTTTTTTAGCTCGATCCACCCTGCTGTTAATTGCAGACCGAATAAAATTACTAAGCTGATTATTCCTAATCCTAATCCCCGCATTAATGACATCAAAACTGCGGGTTGCCAATCCCAACCCCAGTTAATAAAAGATGTATTTTCGATCCAACTTGTCGCCCATAAAATGAATGGGACAATCACGTAGAGGGAAGCTAGTAAAGGTAGTTTTTTGTTTCCCAGGGGTTGGGGCGGATGCCATTTGAGGGCGATCGCCAGCACAATCGCTGCGGGAAGCCACACAACAATCCAAGTTGAGAAAAACAAGATTATTTTGACAATGGCTGGTATTGACGGCGACAGCAGTCGCAGGTTGTTTATGCTATTCCACATTTAATGGGTTGCGATCGGTACGCCTCTAATCAGTTAAAAACTTGACATTACTGGACAAATGGCAATAAATGTAACCATCAAAACGGTGAATGGGCGTGGCAGGGTTTCCAACGAATACTCTGCAAGCATACCTTTTCCACCGTCAAATCAAAAGCACCCGATTTCCTGACGGTAACTTTCGACACTGGAAGTTGGAGGGGTGTAAGTGCCCCCACACAGTCAGCATCGAGCCAGTGAGTGCTGAGAACCTAAATGCAGAATATAATCGAGCATAATATATAAGTGAGGCTTTGATGACACTAGATTTACACAGATTTTTTAAAGCATCCAATCCCAGCCGGACTCTTGATATCAGCCAACCTGAAGATCGACAGTATTACATCGATTTTTCAGCAGTGCGAGGGAGCAATCTGATCAAAGAACTGGGTCGTGCTATAATCTTCTCCCAAGATGAACCAAATTGTCAGTTATTCACCGGACATATCGGTTGCGGTAAGTCCACTGAATTATCGCGACTAAAAGCAGAGTTAGAACAAAAAAGTTTCCACGTAGTCTATTTTGAGTCTTCTCAAGACTTAGATATGGCAGATGTGGATATCAGCGATATCTTACTGGCGATCGCCCGTCAAGTGAGCCAGAGTTTGGAGGCAGCTCAAATCCAACTCCAACCAACCCGTTTCCAGAATTTACTCCAAGGAGCTGCCAACCTTTTAAACTCAGAAATCACGGGAATCAAAGCTAAATTTCCTGTCGTGGGCGATATCGGGATAAATGCAGAACCAGGAAAGTTTTCCCTAGCAGTAGGAATAGGAGAAATCACCACCAAAGCAAAGGATAGTAAAGATATTCGCTCTCTGTTAAGACAACACTTGGAGCCGCGAGTCAATAATATCTTAGAAGCCATTAATCAGGAACTAATTGAACCCGCCCAAAAGCAGCTAAAGCAGCAAGGCAAAGCCGGAATGGTCGTGATTGTTGACAATCTAGACCGGATTGATAGCAAGCCAAGGTCATCAGGAAGAACTCAACCTGAGTACCTTTTTGTTGACCGAGGAGAACAACTCAACAAACTCAAGTGCCACGTTGTCTACACCGTCCCCTTAGTTCTAGCTTTCTCCAATGACAAAGAAAATTTGACTAATCGCTTTGGCTCAGATCCTCAACTGTTGCCGATGGTGCGAGTGCATGAACGAGATGGCAGTCAATGCTCTGAAGGCATTGTTTTGCTCCGAAAAATGATTCTAGCAAGAGCTTTCCCTCATGTAGATTCAGAGCAACGCATCAGCTTAATCTCAGAAGTGTTTGACGCATCAGAAACGTTAGATTACCTCTGTCAAGTCAGCGGCGGTCATGTGCGAAACTTGTTAGTGCTGCTTAATAGCTGTATGAAAAAAGACGACCCGCCTTTTTCGCGCGATTTGGTAGAGCGAGTCATTAGCCAGCGGCGCAGCGAACTGAGTAAAGCAATCACGCCCCACGAATGGGAACTGCTACGGCTGGTAGCGCAACAAAAAACTGTCAGAGGTGAGGAAGAATATCAAACTTTACTGCGGAGTTTGTTTGTCTTTGAGTATCGCGATGCAGATGAAAGTTGGTTTGATATCAACCCTATTTTAGCAGAGGCAAAGGAGTTGCAATCATGAATGATTCGTCACCCGAATTAATACAGATTAATCAAGAGTCTTTGAAAACCCTGATCCGGGGAATTACTTGCTTTCAAGAAGAGTTTTCCTTAATTTTAGCCGTTTGCAACTACAGAACATTGCGGGAACAAATTGTGCAGCGGTTGCGGGAACAATGTCCGGTTCAGATACGGGAATTGGTGCTAGAAAAGTCCGTTCAAACTCTCTACACCAGGATTAAAGAAGAACTGGGTACAGAACAACCTAATGCACTAATGATAGTTGGTCTGGAGTCAGTGCGCGAACTCGACGCGGTTTTGACGGCCACCAATCAGATTCGAGAGGAGTTTCGCAACTTTAACTTTCCTGTAGTGCTATGGGTGACAGATGCGATCCTGTGCAAGCTGATTCGGTTGATTCCAGATTTCCACAGTTGGGCAACGACGGTGGAGTTTCAAATGACCGTGGACGAGTTGATTCAATTCATTCGGCAAACTGTTGATGAGGTGTTTGCTAAGGTTTTAAATTCTCGCGAGAACGTATTTTTAGATAATGCTGCACTAGATATTGAAAATGGTTCTCCGCGTTGTGCTGAACTCAAGTCAGCTCGTGAAGAATTGCAACATCGAGGGGTGACGTTAGATCCAGAGCAGGAGGCTGGTTTAGAATTTATCCTGGGTCGAGTCGCTGATAATTCCCATGTTGCATCTCGCAAGCATTACGAACAGAGTTTGGCTTTGTGGCAGCAAACAGGCGATCGCGCTCGTTGTGGACTTTTACTATTTTATATTGGACTGTGGTGGCGAAATTATGCAGCACGACATCGCGTGGAGTATCAGCAAGCTGCCGATCGCGCCAGAGAGTCTTTTCAACAGTCAATAGAGGCTTTTGAACAAGCCAACCGTCCCGACTTAGCGGCTAAATTTATCAATTTCTTGGCAGAGGTGCTGCATCGGCTGAAGCATTGGCGCGAACTAGAACTCGTGGCGCAAAAAGCCTTAGTTCTCCATCAAACCCATTACAACCAATTCAGACAAGCTCGAATTCATGGCTTTCTCGCTGAAGTGGCGTTGTCTAAATCCTTGTGGATTGAGGCAAAACAAGCGGCCGGGCAGGCTCTGTTTCTACTAAATGATGCTACAGAGACTATATCAAATCCATCACCGGAACAAAGTGTTTTATTGGATTTAGAACGTTCTTTTCATCAAGGTTGGTATTTATTTTCTCTAGCGAAAGCACAACAGCAACTTGGTCAGGTATCAGAGGCCATTGCTACTTTAGAAACTGCCAGGAATCAAACCAAACCTCAATACGACCCAGAGCTTTACATCCAGATTTTGACAAGTTTGCGAGAAGACTATTTCCAACAAGGACAATACCTCAATGCCTTTTATATTAAACAAGAGCGACAAGCGATCGAAAGTCAGTTTGGTTTTCGAGCTTTCATCGGTGCAGGGAGGTTGCAGCCAAAACAACAGATTGCCAACCCAGCGTTACCCTCTGCTGAATCGCAAGACGAAGTTGCCCAGGAAATCGCCGCTTCGGGACGGTTGCACAGTGTCGAACGCTTGCTGGAACGGATCGAGCGAGATGACTGCAAACTAACGATCATCCACGGGGAATCAGGGGTTGGTAAAAGTTCAATTGAACAGGCTGGACTAATCCCTGCTTTAAAACAAAAGCCGATAAATGCCCGCAGTGTTCTGCCAGTTTTACAGCAGGTTTATGCAGATTGGGCTGATGAACTGGCTAAGTGTTTGAAAAAGGAACTGGTCAGTATTCAAAAAGGATTTTCTTTAACCCTTTTTAGTGTCGAAGAAAGAGAAGATCGCGAATCTGATTTTGGGCTTAACTCTCCTACCTTGAGTTTAACAGAGTCTCTGCTCGCTCAGTTACGGGAAAATGCGGAGCATAATCTGTTAACCATTCTGATTTTTGACCAATTTGAAGAATTTTTCTTTATTTGTAAAGACAGCGTAGACAGAAAAAAGTTTTATGATTTTTTACGCGCTTGTTTAGATATCCCTTATGTCAAAGTAATTCTTTCCCTTCGAGAAGATTACCTGCATTATTTATTAGAGTGTACGCGATTCACCAGATTTGATGTAATTCATGATAATATTTTGGATAAAAATATTATTTTTTACTTAGGTAACTTTAAGCCAGATGAGGCAAAGTTAGTTATTCAAAATTTAACTGAAAGAACTCAGTTTGAGTTAGAACCTGCTTTGATTGACGAACTTGTCAAAGATTTAGCAGGAGAAGTTAACGAGGTGCGTCCAGTTGAACTGCAAATTGTGGGCGCACAATTACAATCTGAGAATATTACCACCCTAGCCCAATATCGACAAAAAGGGCCGAAAGCAGCACTGGTAGCGAGATTTTTAGAAGAAGTTATTAAAGACTGCGGTTCAGAAAATAAGCAGCTTGCTGAACTTGTTTTGTGGCTGCTAACAGATGAAAATAGCACTCGTCCCCTCAGAACTCGTGATGATTTAAAAAAAGGTTTAGAAGACTTACTAACAGATATCCGTCACTTAGAGTTAGTTCTAGAAATTTTTGTTAAGTCTGGGTTGGTATTGCTGTTACCTAGTTTTCCCGACAATCGTTATCAACTGGTTCACGATTATCTGGCTGATTTCGTGCGTCGCCAAAAAAATAATGAACTGATTGAAGAATTGGAAAAAGAAAGAGCGCAAAGAAAGCGCAGTGAAGCTGAGTTAAATCGGGTACTGAAACGCCAATTAAAACTGGCGATGGCTGGCGGGGCTATCATGGCAGTTCTCGCAGTTCTCGCAGGTGTATTTGGAGTTGAGGCGAAAATCGGTCAAACTAATGCTGAACTCAAGCAAATTAGTGCTAATTCCGAATCTTTATTGGCTTCAGATAAAGAGTTAGAGGCGCTGGTAGAAGGTTTAAAAGCTGGAAAGAAGCTCAAACACGGATGGAGAATAGAACCGAATACTAGGAATCAAGTGGTGTCGAGATTGCAGGAGGTTGTTTATAGCGTAAAAGAGCGCAACCGATTGGAGGGTCATACCGATACTATCACAGATATTAGTTTTAGCCCTGATGGCAAATTTATTGCTTCTAGTAGTAAAGATAAAACTGTGAAACTTTGGAACCGCGACGGTAGCGAGAAAAAACCTGCTTTACAAGGAAAATATAGGAATGAATTCACTAGCGTTGCCTTTAGCCCAGATAGTCAAATCATGGCTGCTGGAAACAAGGATAATAAAATCTACTTGTGGCGTCTTAATGGCACATTAATTACAACTTTAGAAGGACATCGCGACTGGGTGACAAATATTCGATTTAGTCCTGACGGTAAGACAATTGTTTCTGCTAGCCGGGACAATAGTGTAAGACTTTGGAAAATCGATGGCACTCCAATTAAAACGCTGCCAGGGCATAATTCTACTGTTAACATCGTGCGTTTTAGCCCGGACGGTCAAAGGATTGCTTCAGCTAGTGAGGATGGTACTATCAAACTGTGGAGTTTAGAGGGCAAGCCACTTCAATCTATAAATAGTCCTGGCGTTCTTGACTTGGGATTCAGTCCAGATAGCAAAACTCTGAGTGTAGCTAGTAGGGACAATACCCTGAAAATTTGGAAAATTGATGAGCGTATTTTACTGACAACATTTAATAGAGCAGATTTTTGGAGTCCTGTTTTCGCTTATTTCAGTTCTGATGGTAAGTGGCTGGCTGCTGTTAACAAATGGAATATAGCGACTCTTTTGAAAATAGAAGGTAGTAAAATTGAAGAGTTGACAGATTTAAGGCTTCCCACTTCGACAATTGGCAGCTTCAGTCCTAACGCTAAAACTATTGCCGTAGCTAGTAAGGACAATGTAGTGAAACTGGTGAGTCTTGATTCTGAGACTTTTGAGAGCCATGAAAAGCGAATGAATGAAAGCAATATTGTCGGGCTTAGCCCTGACAATTTCGCTGTGTCTATTGATGATAACCAGTTGAATTTTTGGAACAGCAAGGGAACCGTAAAAAATTCCATAGAACTTGCCGATCGCATGGAAAACACAAGTTTCAGTCCCGACGGTAAGGTAATTGCTTTAATGGGTACTCAGGCGACGACAAAACTGTGGAACAGTACAAACAAATTACTGAATACCTTCGAGCTGAATTCGTCATTTCCCGAAGTCAGTCCTGATGGTAAGCTCATGGTTACTGTAGAGCGAAATAATACAGTCAAGTTGTGGAGATCGGATGGCAAGCTAATTAGAAGTCTGCAAGGTCAGAAAGCACGCATTACGAAGGTAATTTTTAGTCCTGACAGTCGGCTGATTGCTACTGCCAGCCAAGACAATATAGTAAAGCTGTGGAACCAAGATGGCAAGTTTATAGGCACTTTGCAAAGCCATACAAAGAAGATTTCAGAAGTTATTTTTAGTCGTGACAGTCAGCTTATTGCTACTGTAAGTTGGGATAACACAGTGAAGCTGTGGAATCGCGACGGTTTACTGATTCAAACAATTGAAAAGTCGAGTGGCAGATTAAATCGAAGGAATCCTTCCGATAACAGTCAAGTAAGATTCAGCCCCGACAGTCAGATGTTATTTGTCCCTAGCAATTACAATGACGTGCAACTTTGGGGTCGCAATGGAAAAGTGATTCAAACCCTCAAGGGACATAATGGGCTAGTTTATAGCGCGATTTTCAGCCCCAACAGTCAAATTATTGCTACCACGAGTTCCGATCGCAATGTGAAACTTTGGAGGCGGAATGGGGCTTTGATTACCACTTTACCGGAAGACTTCTATAACGTTAATGTCAGTTTTAGCCTTGACAACCAATTGCTTGTATCAGTTGATTCTAGTAGTGTCAAACTTTGGGGTAGTGACGGTAAAAAAATCGCGCCTCTCGCAGAGAATAGCGATGATTCCCCTAAAATTAGTTTCAGCCCTGACAGCACAATTATTATATTGAGAGCTGAGGATAACGTCAAACTTTACAACAGAGAAGGTGGGGTAATTAAAACTATTAAAAATGACGGCGGTGACGTTCCTAAAATTAGTGTTAGTCAAGATGGAAGACGAATTGCCTCTGTTGAAAGGAATAATGTAGTAAACCTTTGGAGTAGTAATGGTAAGCTTATTCAATCCCTGACGGGACATCACAGTAAAATTACTTTAGTCAGTTTTAGCCCGGATAGTAAGATGCTTGCCACTGCGGACAAAGATAATACCGTAAAGCTTTGGCAGAGCGACGGTACACTCGTTCTAACTCTTAAGGGACACGGGAACCGGGTTGAAAGTGTGCACTTTGGAGCGGATGGCAAGACATTTGCTGTTTCCGGTGTAGAAGATGTGGTGCAACTCTGGAACAGCGATTACAAAAAGATAGTTGCCACATTAAAAGGACACGGCGATCGCATCAATAGTGTCAGTTTTAGTCCTACCAGTCAGCTAGTTGCCTCTGCCAGCGATGATAAAACAGTGAGACTGTGGGATTTTGATGGTAATGCACTCCATATTTTAGACAAGCATACAGATAAAGTAAATCGCGTCCGTTTTAGTCCAAACGGTAAGATACTTGCATCTGCCAGTGATGACAAGACCGTAAAACTTTGGAACTTAAAAGGTGGATTGATTAAAACTCTTGAAAAACATAAAAGTCCTGTTCGGGATGTAATTTTCAATCCGAATAGTTCAAAGATCGCCTCAGCTAGCGATGACAGCACTGTTATCCTCTGGGATTATCAAAGTGGCAAGCTTGAGCATCGCCTATCAGGACACAGTGCGTCTGTTAAAAGTCTTAGTTTCAGCCCAAATGGTGAGATGCTTGCCTCGGCTGATGATAGTGGTGCAGTTAAAATTTGGAGCCGTGATGGGATAATGCTAAAAAGTTTTAACCAGGAAAGTTTTGCTGGTGATAACATCAGCTTCAACTCAGATGGGCAGCAGATTTTTGCCTGGATTCGGGACAAAGAGAATTACTATTACGGTAAACCCTTGCTTTGGAGTATGAATCTCGATGATCTTTTAGGTATCGGTTGTCAGAAAGCAGGGGATTATCTGAAGAATAACCCGAATTTACAGGACGATCGCTCTCTTTGCGACTAGCTCTGAAATGGATAGTCAATAATTTCGGTATACTGAATTAAGTGTGTCCTGTCACGCGCGCGTGAAGAAGACCCTCAAACCGTCGAAAAATCGTTGCAGGCGATCGTTAAATCTTCTTGTTTTAACAGGTGATATCATGTCCCGTTGATTCGTCGTTATATGGGGGGCGGGTTTATAAAGCTGTGGGCTTTAAAATTAAGAATACTCGTGAATCCGCCCCTACACAACTTGACATTAGACAAGAATGAATCAAGATGTTTAAGTATATACAGCGTTTTCCGCTGTTATGAGGTACAATAGCAACAGTTAGCAAACCAATTTCTTAAATGCTGAGGATTTAT
>NZ_JAUBQR010000079.1:0-26839 GCF_036701385.1 Microcoleus sp. Pol12B4
CACCAATAACCAATGACACTCCACTTACTAGACAAAATAGGCAACTGGAATCCCCAGTTATTTCGAGAAATCAAAGGCCGCTTGAATACTGGCAATATGGCGATCGCCTCTGCCCTTTCCCTAAGCGCTCAACTGCTGCTGTTCATGTATTACAGCGCCCAGATACCCGTTCCCCCTGCTAATGGCGAGTACACTTATCCGACCTATCACAGATTTTGCTTAGAGACTGCCGATTCCTCTACGAGAAAGTGTGTCAGAGATGCCTTGGGCAACTTTGTCATTAACTGGCGGGAGTGGTGGCTAGAGATATTCATTTTGCTGAGCATATCGAGCGTGTTAGCTTTATTAATAGCAGGGACTTATATGCTGGTCAGTGACTTAGACAAGGAGGAACGCCGCGGGACACTCAACTTTATTCGCCTCAGTCCCCAGTCTCCCAAAACAATTTTTCTGGGCAAAATTCTTGGCGTACCAATTTTACTTTATTTAGCAACAATTCTGGCCGTACCCCTGCACCTGTACGCTGGATTAGCTGCTCAAATACCTCTGAATGAAATTTTATGTTTCTACATAGCAGTGGCAGCTAGCTGTGCTTTGTTTTACAGCACTGCGATGCTATTTGGATTGACAACCAGTTGGTTGGGAGGATTTCAACCTTGGTTGGCTAGCGCTTTGGCTTTTGTTGTGTTTGGGATTTCTTGGCTTCCGCTCACGCGAACTGCTTTGGATGTGTTACATTTTTTGTCTCCCCTTGCTATGCTGAGATATCCGCTTTTTCTAGTTGATAAAACTGATTTCGATTCGTTAGCTGAAAACTTAGACAAGTTGCAATGGTTTTACTTGCCAGTGGGTACAAATATTGCGATGGGCATTGCTTTGTCTCTCTTGGTTTGTGGTACAGGAATCTACTGGATGTGGCAGGGATGGCAGCGCCGCTTTCCCAATCCCAGTGCTACAGTTTTGAGCAAGCGGCAAAGTTATTTGCTAGTTATCTGCTGTCAGGTAATATTTTTAGGGTTTGCACTCCAATCAGACCCCCAAAACTGCGGTAATCTCATCTGTTTACTTATCTTGAATTTGGTGATGTTCTTAGCTTTAATTGCAGCTTTAACATCTGACAGACAATCATTGTACGATTGGGCGAGGTATCGGAAACAAATCGTTCCCAGCAATCAGAAGCTGTGGCGACGCTACCCACTACTCGATTTAATTTGGAGCGATAAAAGTCCGGCTGTAGTTGCGATCGCGATCAATTTCCTCAGCTCAGTAATAATTTTAACACCTTGGGCGCTGTTGGAAAAAAATGAGATAAACGGATTTGGGGGTGTAATTGGCTGTCTGAATCTCATCCTAATTTACGCCGCCATCACCCAACTATTCCTATTTACAAAAACCCGAAATCAGGAAATTTGGGCCGTCGGGACAGTCGGCAGCGCTATCTTGTTGCCACCTGTGATCTTATCTATGCTCTTGCTTCCCCCAGAAAAAGCTCCTTTTTTGTGGTTGTCTTCAACATTTTTTATTGGGTTTTGGCCGTCTATGACAGCCGCGTCAGGAAATACCTTTTTGCTCTCCATACTCAGTCAATGGACTGTCTTGGTGTTGTTGAACTTCAAATTGCGATCGCAACTGAGACTCGCAGGGCAATCAGCTTCTAAAGCACTGCTGAAAGCTTGAAAAAGCTGGGGAAGGGATTAAACGTGAAACTCCGATTCGGGCAGGGATTTAAACCCCTGCCTGAATGCTTAAGTCGTATGAAAACGACTGTTCAACTAACTTATTATGCCAATTCCGCATTTATAATGCACTTTATATTGAGCGATGGTGGTCGCCGCTACACACACAAAGCCCACCTTCGCAGGCTTTAAGATTAAAGTTGAAAAAAAAATCTGACCGTACAGATCCAAAATTATAGAGTCAGCGTATATTACTAATGAACGCAGTACAAAATTTCATAAGTTCGCACCCCTAAAAAATTAAGCTTGCCTGTTTTCAGTTGAGCTGCGATCGCCCTTGGCTACACACCCAACTATAAAATACGGCTAAGCGATCTGTATTTAGGAGTGGGTTTATTTGAATCGGGGTGGGCTTTATATATCATTTTAGCTGCGTGTAATACTTTTATGGCAACCCACCCCTACAGCCGAAAATAAGAAAAACTATCCTAAAAGTGCGAGTTTGTGATATTTTGACTGAGAATACCACCGCCGTTAGGCAACAGAAGTATCAAATTTAGAGGCTGATTAGAGCATGGCAGAAATTAGAGGCACCGCCCAAGCAGACTTGCTAGCAGGAACTCCAGAAAATGACCTAATTTTTGGTTTGATGGGCAATGACACCATTGCGGCAAACTCGGGTAATGACAGCATTTATGGAGGAAAACAAAGCGATTTAATTGAGGGCAATTTAGGTCAAGATTCGCTTTTTGGAGATTTAGAGAACGACACTATTAACGGCGGAGACGGTAACGATTTTTTAGTGGGCGGAAAAGGCAGCGATTCCATATCTGGAAACTCCGGGAATGATGTTTTGTCGGGCGATCGAGATACTGATGTCCTGATAGGCGGAGACGGGGCCGACGTATTTGTTTTGAGGCGCTATGCTGAGGCAGATCCCGGTCGTACCAGCGGCGGTGCTAATTTCGCAAATGCCGACGCGATCGCCGATTTTGCAGCCGGTACAGATTTAATCGGTTTGGCGGGAGGTCTTAGTTTTAGCGACTTGAATATTCAGGAAGCTGGAAACGATACTGTTATTCAAGACCGAGTGACTGGAGAATTTCTCGCTACTCTCAGAGGGGTGAGACAAAGTTCGATTAACCAGGCAAGTTTCACTAATAATATTGGCAGCGTTGTTCCCAGCCCCCCGCCTCCAGCGCGGACAACGGCTTATGCTTTAACTCCTGCTAATCGGATTGTCGGTTTTAGTCTTTCCAATCCGGGAAGTGTGATCTCAGATTTGCCCGTGACTGGATTGCAAGCGGGAGAAAGTTTGCTGGGAATTGATTATCGGCCGGCTAACGGTTTGCTTTACGGTGTGGGTTCTAGCAATCGCTTGTATACTGTCAATCCGATGACTGGGGAAGCAAGTCCAGTCGGTAACGGGCAGTTTGCTGTTCCTCTAACTCCGGGGGCTGCGGGTTTTGATTTCAATCCGACAGTCGATCGAATTCGGTTTGTCAATCAAGCCGATCAAAACGCCCGCCTCAACCCGGATACCGGGGCACTTGTGGATTTTGACACTCTGGCGGGGGGAATTCAACTCGACGGGAATTTGGCTTATGTTGCGGGGGATCGCAATTTTGGAAGTTCTCCGGCTGCTGCTGGGGCTGCGTATGTGAATAATTTTGCCGGCGCAACTTCCACAACCCTGTTTGCAATTGACAGCGATTTGGATGTTTTGGTGCGCCAAGATCCGCCGAATAATGGAGTGTTGAATACGATCGGATCTTTGGGAGTTGATGCTACTAGCGTTCTCGGCTTTGATGTCAGGAGTATTGGCGGCCGCGAGGTGGCAGTGGCGGCGCTGGAAGTTGGTGGCATTTCGGGCTTGTACAATATCAATTTAAGTAGCGGTCAAGCTTCCTTTGTCGGTCAAATTGCCGACGGGAGACAGATTAACGGTTTGGCTTTGCCTTTGCCTACAGCTTACGCTTTAACTGTCAGAAATGGCGCTGAAACAATTGTCGGTTTTAACGAGGCGGGACCGCGGGCGATTCTCAGTGACGTAGCAGTTACCGGGTTGCAGCCGGGAGAAAGTTTGCTGGGTATTGATTTTCGCCCCGCTAACGGTGTGTTATACGGTGTGGGTTCTAGCAATCGCTTGTACGCGATTAATCCCGTTACTGGGGCTGCAAGTGCAGTCGGTAGCGGGCAGTTTGCTGTTCCCCTAACTCCGGGGGCTGCGGGTTCTGATTTCAATCCGACGGTCGATCGAATTCGGTTTGTCAATCAAGTCGGTCAAAACGCCCGTCTCAACCCTGATACTGGGGCACTTGTAGATTTTGACACGCTGACGGGGGGAATTCAACTCGATGGGAATTTGGCTTATGCTGCGGGCGATCGCAATGCTGGCAATCCCGGCGCTGCTGCTGCTGCTGCGTATGTGAATAACTTTGCAGGGGCAACTTCGACGACACTATTTGCAATTGACACCAATTTAGACGTTTTGGTGCGGCAAGATCCGCCGAATAATGGAGTGTTGAATACGATCGGATCTTTGGGAATTGATGCTGGTACTGTTCTCGGCTTTGATATCAGGAGTGTTAACGGTAATGAAACAGCTTTGGCTGCGATCGAGGTTGGCGGAGTTTCCAGCCTATACAATATCAATTTGAGGACCGGTCAAGCTTCGGTTGTCGGTCAAATTGGTGACGGGCGAGGGATTAAAGGTTTAGCACTGACTTTGATTTAACTGCTAGATTCCCAGCCATTTTAGGCATCAATTATCTAGTTTTTAGGTAGAAAATTGAAAACAACTCAACTTTTCTACAATCGGAAATTGTCAGTCTAAAATCGTTTGGGCAATTCCCAATTCCCAATTTGAGGTAACATATTATTTTGACAACCAAGATAAGATGTTATCTCAAGTTTTTTACTTGCTACGTTCCCGCAGTGATGGCAAATATCTCTGTGCCAATCCGAATCCCGATGCGGCAGTGAGTTACCTGCTCATGTTTCGCGAAGACTATGACGCTTTGAGCTATCTCAACGCCCACGCTGCTGATGTTGCCGATCGATTCGGAGTAGAATCAATTTCCGGTTCTCAGGTTAAAAAGCTACTCGAACGTTGGGGATTTAACGGTGTGGGGGTTGTTCAAGACCCGCTGTTACCCAATATTGAGTTTTTATTGACAAAGAATTGACAAGGGACAAGATTTGCGATTCACCCGGTTTCAGGAAGAAATCGGGTTTTTTTGTCAAGTTTTGAGCCGATAGCTCGATCGAGCTTGTACACTTCTATGCCCCATATTTAGTGGAAATTGTGAAATTTGTCAAGCTTTTACCCTAAATCTGAATCCTGTTGTATATTCGTAGTCTGTTGATTTATTCCGACACGTCAGTACACAACCTATGGTTCGAGAATTAGAGCGATCGAGTGCCAGCGAGAAACGCAACCCGTCCGATTTCCCCGAAACAGCACCCGCAGCAAATCCAGTATTTTTTAGGACTTACAGTCGCCGTACCGAGACGGGAAGGGAGACTTGGGCCCAAGTGTGCGATCGAACTGTTAAGGGGCTGCAAAAGCTGGGAAACCTCACCCCCGAAGAAACACAACTGCTGCACCGGATGCAAAACCAGCTCAAAACCCTCGCTTCAGGCCGCTGGCTGTGGGTAGGTGGCAGCAAATGGATTGAGCAACCAGAGAATTTTTCCGGCGCATATAATTGCTCCTCAACAAATATTCTCGACTGGCGTTCCTTTGGTTTGTTGATGGATTTGGCGATGATGGGCTGCGGCACTGGGGCAGTCTTGGAACCACAATATATCAACCAACTACCGCCGATTCGCAACCGTTTAACCCTAACCATGCAAGGCGAAATCGGCTCTACACCCGTCCAGTCGCGCCGTCAAGAAACAGAAGTAAAAATAGCAGAAAAAACCGCAACTATTTATGTCGGAGATTCTCGCCAAGGTTGGGTAAACTCCTATCAAACTTTGCTGGAATTATCCACAGATGAAAGATTTGCAGGAGAAGTTCAAGTTTTCATCTATTTGAGCGATGTTCGCCCGGTGGGAGAACCTTTAAAAGGTTTTGGCGGAGTAGCAAATCCGGTGAAATTGCCCGACCTTTATCAGCGCTGCGCCGCAATTTTGAATAAAGCTTTAGGGCGGCAGTTAAATTCAGTTGAATGCTGCGTTTTGATAGATGAAGCGGCGGTGACAATTGTTGCGGGAAACATTAGAAGATCTGCCGGGATGCGTCAGTTTTATGCTGATGACGAACTCGGAGCAAATGCTAAAAATAATTTGTGGCAACAAGATGAAAGCGGCAACTGGAGAATAGATCCAGAACGCGATGCTCTTCGGATGGCCAACCATACGCGAGTTTTCCATACCAAACCTACACTAGAAGAATGTATTGATGCTGTTCGCAAACAGTATTACAGCGGCGAAGGTGCGATTCAATGGGCAGGCGAAGCTGTAGCTCGATCTAACGTTGATTTACTTTCAACACCGAGTCTTAAACTTGAGTTTTTGAAAGCTTACGACGAAGGAAAAGCTAAAGAGTGGTTGCAGGAGCGCCATCCTAACATGACTGCTGGCGAGTTAGAGCATCGGTTAGTCCGTGTGGGCTTAAACCCGTGTGGTAAGTAATTTTGCCTCACGTAAAAAACTTCGCAAAATCGGAGAAGACTGAGATGTTAACTCCGAGGTAAGTAAGGGAATTAAAAATCCTTTACCACCGTAGAGCGTACCGGGTGAACCTTCTTTTTTGAAGAATATAATCCTGGCAAGAGTGCGGGGCATTTACAACTAAAGTAGATGAAAAAGTACGCCGAGCTACAGGGAAAATGGAATCTGTAGAACTAAAGGATAAAAAGCCTTTAGGGTAACAAAAATGGAAATCATCGGCTCTAATTTCCACTGTAATTTGGCGGAGGTTCACCTCAATCAAATTGATCCTTACAACTTCAAAGAACAGGAGGAAGCTTTCAGGGCCGCGGCTCTATCTGTCGCGGTACTTCTCAATCACAAATTTCTTGAACCCCGCTATCAATACAGCCGCGAACTAGACCCGATTGTCGGCGTATCTTTCACGGGATTGTTCGATTTCTTCGTTCACGCTTTCGGCGTTGAGTGGCTGCGCTGGTGGGTGGAAGGCCGCCCGCAAACTCCGCAAGGAATCGCTTTTAAACAGCGGGAAGAAGAGTATTTGAGTGGTTGGCGGGAGATTGTCGATCGGGTAGTATGGGATTATTGCGATCGCCATTCCTTAAAACGCCCAAATCGCTGCACAACTGTTCAACCATCGGGTACTAAATCTCTGCTGACAGGTGCTTCCCCCGGCTGGCATCCGCCGAAAGCCCAGCGTTTCATTCGCCGCATCACTTTCGGCAAAAACGACCCCGTAGCCCTCGCTTGCATCGACTACGGATACAACGTGATTCCGTCTCAATCTGACAAAGATGAAAACGGTAATTTGCTGAACAATCCCTTCGATGAACGCTGTACAGAATGGCTGGTAGAAATACCTGTTGCAGTAAGTTGGGCTGACTTGCCCGGTGCCGATGAAATTGACATTAACAAGTTCTCAGCGGCGGCACAAATGGACTTTTATATGCAGGTGCAAAAGTTCTATGTCAGACATAACACTTCAGCCACCATTGAACTACGCGAAAACGAAGTAGAAAGTTTGGGCACTCGGATTTATGAAGCGATTCGCGATGATGAAGGCTACATTTCCGCAGCGCTTTTGGCTCGGTTTGATGCTCTTGAAACTTTCCCGCGTTTGCCCTTTGAACCGATAAACAAGGAAACTTACACCAAGATGGTGGAAGAGAGTTTAGCGCGCCGCCAAATTGATGTTTTTCACGCCGCTTTGAGTCGCTATGACTTAGGTGAAATGATGGATTCGGGGCCGGCGGGCTGCGATTCTGATAAGTGTTTGATGCCCGAGACTAAGGCTATGTAATAGCCTTGAAGGAAATCCCCCAAATGGCAATACGGTTCAGTTAAGCCCGATCCCCCCTAGCCCCCCTTAAGAAGGGGGGGACAAGAACTTACTCAAAGTCCCCCAACAACCAGGGGGATGCGAGGCGGATCTCCGAGGAATAAACAGTTTTAACTGAACCGTATTGCAGTATAATTTCATTGATTCTCCAATATTGATGAATTTAGGATGCTCTGGGTTGCACCTAACCCATATTACTTCTGAACGTAGCAATGCTGCTCTTACCCCCAAATGACTACAATAATCAGTTGTGAACTTCTCTTTCTTTTTTTTCTTCTTTCTTAACTCTGCGTGTTCACTGTTCTTTGGGGTATATAAAAAAATACTCATGTTGAAACTTTACGAATATTCTTCCTCTGGGAATTGCTACAAAATTCGCTTGCTTTTAACTCAGCTTAATATTCCCTTCGAGCGGCTAGAAATTGATATTATAAAACGAGAAAGTCGAACCCCTGAATTTTTGATTAAAAATCCTAACGGGCGTATTCCTGTTTTAGAAATAGAACCGGATAATTTTTTGTTTGAATCGAATGCGATTATGTTTTATTTGAGCGAAACAACTGAGTTTTTCCCCACTGATAAATTTGAACGCGCTCAAGTCATGCAGTGGTTGTTTTTTGAACAGTACAGCCATGAACCTTTTATTGCTACTTCTCGTTTTTCGTATATGACAGGAAAAGCTGAGGAATATCGAGAAGCACTCCAACAAAAACAAGCACCGGGTTATACTGCTTTGGGGGTGATGGAACAGCATTTAGAAAACCATGCTTTTTTTGTTGGCGATCGCTATACTATTGCTGACATCGGTTTATTTGCTTACACTCACGTTGCGGGCGAGGGCGGATTTGATTTAACGAGATTTCCAGCAATTCAAAGTTGGATCGAGCGAGTAAAAAATCAACCTCGATATATTAGCATCGCACATAAATAAAAGTTGTTCGTAGTAAGCACGAAGAATCCTAATTGGCTAAAAGCATCAACTGAGGACTGAATTCCTTACTGCAAATTTATCATCTCCAATGGTAAATTACCAACAGCTATATTTTGCCCAGTCTCACTAGAGCGCCTCGCAGCATCTGCCACCTTCAAAGCGTACAAACTACTGGCAGTATTCACGTACAAAGGCGTACCGTTTGACAAAAATTCCAACACTATATCGGTGTCTTTGGCAAACAAGCCTCGCCGCGTTCCTACTTTGATGCTGTGCCGATTTTCTCCCTGAATTAATTGACCGGATTCGGGAGTAAAAACCAGCGTTCCTGCTTCTCCGTAGATGGTAAAAATGTTTTCCGACTGCCAAAAAGTGTCTCCCTTTCCATAAACAGCTTCAGCGACAACTCCATTGGCAAAGCGCAACTGTGCGTTGCACAAACAAGCTTTGTAGAAATCCGGCTGAGTGTCCCAAAATTGAGCTTGACAGTTAACACTTGTCACTTCCCCGAACAAATCGGTAAATCGGTGCAGTCGCGAAATTGCACCAACTAACGGAAACCCAAAGAGGGAATGTTGATAAGTCCACCGCTGTCGCGCTGGATGTTGAGGAGTCATAGTAAGGTAGCGGGCGTAAAAAACTTTACCGACTAATGGCAAAGATTCTTTGATTGCTTGGTGCAAACCGCCTAAGAGTTCGATGTGTTCGATGTGGAGGAGTTTTTGCTTTTGGGCGGCAAGTTCGATCGCCCTTTCTGCTTCAGATACGTCTAAAGATAGAGGATATTCCACCACAACGTGCTTCTCATTTTCTAGCGCCGCCAGGACGATCGCCCCGTGATCCCGATTCACCGTACAGACAATCACCAAATCTAAATCGTCTCTTTCTACCAGCTTGCGCCAGGAAACCGCAGCTTCTGCCCCGAAGCCTTGACAAAATTCTGCGGTTTTCTCCGGGGTGTGGCCCGCAACCGCTACCAAGTGCGATCGCCCATCAGCTTGAATTGTCTCGGCCCTCAACTTAGCGGCAAAACCAGTACCCACAATCCCCACGCGAATTGGAGAATGAACCGAAAAACCAAACCGAGTATCAATATTAGTCATGGGATTTGAGATTTAAGATTTTAGATAGTTACAGACTTACGGTGCAGGGGTTTAGGGGTTTTATGCCCCCGATTTTAAGCTGTGGTTGTGGTGCGATTTATTTGATCGAGCCTTCAACACCCAAGTCTTGATGCGATCTAACTATACATTTCAACGCCTGCTGGGACTTGCCTTGCAGCCAGTCTTGCTGAAACTCGATCGACACACCGCATACCAACAACCCCGTTTTTGTGCTGTAGGGCTCAAAACAGGATTTTTCGCAGAAACCGGATTATTTCGCGCAAGTCTTGCGGCAACAGTATCACAAGGCTGAACCCAAGATAGGTATAAGTAATCAAGATGAAATTAGAAAAAGTTATAACTAATCCCATTCAAATGTTTTGTAAATAAGTGTGTCAACCTCCCTTCTATCCCCTACTATCATAGAGGGAACGAACCTAAGACCTAACCTCAAAGCTAATAAAGCCTTGAAGGTTGCATTAGGAAAAATTATCAATCTTGTTGAATTTTTGAGAGGATTTAGTGCATGGCAACTTACAAAGTTACCCTCATCAGCGAAGCCGAAGGAATTAACCAGACCATTGACGTTGATGACGATACTTACATTCTTGATGCTGCTGAAGAAGCAGGACTCGACCTCCCCTACTCTTGCCGCGCTGGAGCTTGCTCCACCTGCGCCGGCAAAATCACCAAAGGCGAAATTGACCAATCCGACCAATCTTTCTTGGACGACGACCAAATCGAGGCCGGATTTGTCCTCACCTGCGTCGCCTATCCCAAGTCTGACTGTACGATCGAAACTCACCAAGAAGAATCGCTCTACTAAGAAAGGACGCTCTGCGTGATACCCTAAGAAACCCGGTTTCTCGTTTCCAAAATTAAGCTGAAATAGCGCAATTATGTTAAGAAACCGGGTTTCTGTGTCTAACACTGCAACCAAGCCGCCAGCAGTCTCTCATTCCCATCTATGAATTCGTAGCTGTTTGAGCAGATAGCTGACCAAATAATTTTAGATTTTAGATGGCAGATTTTAGATTAACTGTGAAACCAATCTAGAATCCAAAGTCTAAAATCTAAAAGTTTTAGGACTAATATTTAGTCTCAAGCGAGAGGGACGAAAGGGGGGCATCTCAATCAAAGCAGCCAAGCTAGAAATTGGAGTTAGGAGTCAGGAGTCAGGAGAAAAGAGTCAGAAGGAAGAAAGAAGGAGCCAGAAGAAGTGTTTTTACAAATATGAGATGCCCCCGACGAAAGTTTCTGTAGTGGCGACGGAAATCGCCGACTCTTAGGCCGACTGCGATCGACTATTCGCGCCAAAATGTAATGGCATCGCTGAGCGGCACAACTTGAGCGCCGGGAAAATAAAAGCCCAGGATTTGAGAGCCGTTCCAGCCCAAATTAGCCAAATTGTAAGAACCAGTCTGACTCATTCCCACGCCGTGTCCAAAACCGCCTCCGACAAAAGCATAACCGTTGAGAGTTTTGTCGGGATTGTAAATTGGTTCTAGGTAAAAAAGCGTGCTGATCGGCGGGTAAAAAGCATTGCGAATTTCGTCTTTGTCGATATCGATCGGGCCCAAGTCAGTTTGAACCTTCATTTTCAAAACTCGACCTGCAGGCGACCTTTCCACCACTTCCACCTGAGTGACAGTTTTAAAATTAGCCAGCGGGTGCTGTTTCTTCTGAAGATACTGTTTGAGAAATCCCCCAATAGCCGTCAAAGAAGCTGGTTCGCGCCACCTAAAAGTGTCTTCTTTTTCCTCATTAAACCCTTTTTCCAAACTGATAAAGCGGCGGAAATTGTTTTCGTCAGACAAACTCTGCTTGGACAAATCCCAGACATTATTGGGGGAATCGACGATCGATCGCAAATATGGACGTTCCGCGCCCTGCCACACATCGTTAAAAGAGGCTGTCACGCCGCCGCTAGACGCGGAATAAAGCGCGTCTACTAGCTGATTTTCGTAAGTTAGCACCAAACCGCTCGTTTGGGCGATCGCCTGATCGCTTTGCGGGTAAACCTCGGTCAAACCTTGATAAACTTGGCAGTTAACATCAGCGCACAACTCATAATTATCCACAGCAAACCGGCGCAAATTTCTCAGGGCGTAGGTTCTGGCTAAAATAGTTTGAGCGACAACCGCAGCGTAAGGCGAAAAAGCCCCAATTTCGTGAGGAACAACACCCCGCAAATAAGTTTCCGTCAGCACTTCATTGACTAAAGTATAAGTACCGTAAGAATTTTTTTGCAGGCGCAAATTCCCACCATAACGGCGAGTTTGTTGAATTGCTTTTTCGGGTTCAGTAGCTGTCGCCTCGTGGGTAGTTTGTTCCAATACCTCAATCACATTTTTCCCCGCCGTCACATCCAACTCATTGCGGTTGAAACGAAAGCCGTTTAAAACCCAAAATGCCTGGGGTATTTGTTTAAAAACTTTGGAATCCAAAAAAGCTGTTGTGTTCCCTTGAGCTTGCAAACTTTGCAACAGCCAGCGCCGCACCAAAGGAGAGTTGTAAGTATCTCTTTTCGCCCAAACTTGCCAGCGCAAAGGTTGAGCAATTTCTACATCAATTCCCTGGGCGCGCCACTGATTGGCGCTGTCTTCCGCACTCTCGAAACTGCGGTGAGAACTTAGTACCACTCGTTCTTCTACTAAGGGCGATTCCAGCGGTTTCGGGGCTATTTCTAACTTGACGCTAGCAGCAGTTTTGGTTTCTATGCCTTGAGGAGTTTTGTAACGCAAAGTTAAGCTGTCGCCCGGTAATGCTTTCAGCGTCAGTTTGTCGGTTGCTTTGGTACCAAACCGCTGCACTACGCCGATTTTGATGGGTCTATTTTGGGGAGTTTGGGCGTATCCCGCAGCGCTGAAAATGGGCAACAGGCACAATGCGGTGAAAACAGTGCTAGAAATGCAGCTAAACCATTTGTAATTGGGAGTGGGAGGTGCTTGAGCGAACACGGTTATCTGTCTCGCGATAGTTGAAATTGGGGGATTTTTGATTGTACGTTAGCACATTTGGCGGCTGCTAGAGCGGGATTCCGGAAGAGAGGCTGGTTTAGTTGCCAGAATTCTGTTAAGTCAGGGCTTACGCCAGACCAAAGAAACCGGGTTTTTTACCGAATCTGCGCGCTGCAACGAACTATTTTCGTAAAAAACCCGGTTTCTGGGCTCCATGCGGTAGAATCTGTCATTGCGGGTGAAACGCAGCAATTGCAAAAGTGGCGGGAGTTTTACATTCTGTTACAGGCTCAGGTTTATTTGCACCTACCGACTGATTGGCTAATCATTTTTTCTGAGCACTAATCTCATCGCAGAGGTGTTTATCGCTTTCATCAGCATTATTCTGCAAATAGTCGTGCAGCCAATCGCAGCCTTGCACCAGCATTTCATCTAAACTTCTGATTTGCCACAACCGGGCTGTATTATCATCTGATGCCGTAGCGATGTATTTGCCGTCGGGACTAAAACTGACACCCCATACCCTATCTTGATGTCCTTTAAATTCTCGTATCAACTTACCCGTGACATCCCACAACCGGGCTGTATTGTCCCATGATGCCGTAGCGATGTATTTGCCGTCGGGACTAAAACTGACACTCGATACCGAACCTTGATGTCCTTTAAATTCTTGTATCAGCTTGCCGGTTAAATCCCACAACCGGGCTGTATTGTCCCGTGATGCCGTAGCGATGTATTTGCCGTCGGGACTAAAACTGACACTCGATACCGCCTTTTGATGTCCTTTAAATTCTTGTATCAGCTTGCCTGTTAAATCCCACAACCGGGCTGTATTGTCCCATGATGCCGTAGCGATGTATTTGCCGTCGGGACTAAAACTGACACTCAATACCGAACCTTGATGTCCTTTAAATTCTTGTATCAGCTTGCCTGTTAAATCCCACAACCGGGCTGTATCGTCCACTGATCCCGTAGCGATGTATTTGCCGTCAGGACTAAAACTGACAGTTATTACCTCATTTTGCTCTCCTTTAAATTCTTGTATTAACTTGCCTGTTAAATCCCACAACCGGGCTGTTTTGTCAAAAGATGCCGTAGCGATGTATTTGCCGTCGGGACTAAAACTGACACTCAATACCGAATCTTGATGTCCTTTAAATTCTTGTATCAACTTGCCTGTTAAATCCCAAAACCTTGCTTCCCCTGATCCCGTAGCGATGTATTTGCCGTCGGGACTAAAACTACTCGATACCGAATATTGATGTACTTTAAATTCTTGTATCAAATTACCTGTTAAATCCCACAACCGGGTTGTTTTGTCTCCTGATGCCGTAGCGATGTATTTGCCGTCGGGACTAAAACTGACAGTTATTACCCCATCCTGATGTCCTTTAAATTCCTGTATCAGCTTACCCGTGACATCCCACAACCGGGCTGTTTTGTCCCCTGATGCCGTAGCGATGTATTTGCCGTCGGGACTAAAACTGACACTCCATACCCTATCTTGATGTCCTTTAAATTCCTGTATCAGCTTACCTGTTAAATCCCACAATCTGGCTGTTTTGTCCCGTGATGCCGTAGCGATGTATTTACCGTCGGGGCTAAAACTGACACTCGATACCTCATTTTGATGTCCTTTAAATTCTTGTATTAACTTGCCTGTGACATCCCACAACCGGGCTGTTTTGTCCACTGATCCCGTAGCGATGTATTTGCCGTTAGGACTAAAACTGACAGTTATTACCCAATTTTGAGGCCTTTTAAAACGATTTTGTTCTCGGATGTTGTCGAGAATTTGGTTGAGTGCAATCTGGGGAGTAGATATCGGGTAATCACCAAGGGAACGAACTTCCTTGACTGTAGCTTTGAGTTTTTTTCCAGTCTTCACGGCTAAGATTAAAGCATCTATTTGGTTATTGTGCAACTCAAACAGTCTCAAAGCCTCACTTGCAGCGCGCTCTAATTCTGTCAATTTCTGTGCTGTTGCTAACAACTCTTCTGCTTTCTGCCGCGCCTCTGCTAATATCTGATTTTCTGTTTCAGTCTGCTTGAGTTTTTGGCGTAATTCTAGTAATTCCGCACCGCGCTGTTTGCGGATAAAAGGTACTAAATAATCGTGGACAAGTTGGTAACATTCAATCGGAGTTGCTGGCACTTCTAACACCAATCCCGATTTAACGACAATCTCTAAAACCAAATCTAATCTTTTTGACTCTGTTCCTAAGTCTGCTGCTAACTCAGCCAGAGTTTTTTGAGGACGAGTGTTGTTTTCATCCGTCAGCAAATACAAGACAAGTTCGGCAATATCTTTATTCTCCTTCCCGCAGTCGGAGATAACTTCTGCTAAAAATTCCTCAACCAGTTTGACCTTAGCCTGACTGCCAAGTTGCTGATATTCACTCAGTCGAGTAATCTGCTTTTTTTCCAGTTGCATTCCCACGACTTGAAGTTCAATCGGCCGTACTTCTCCCACTTCACCTGCTAAATCTGCTACCAGTGCGTTTGCCAAATCATCGTCCAAGTAAAATTGAGATCCTTTTGTTAATGTTTGAACAATAGCTTTCGCATCTGAAATTGAGAAATTTCCCAAGTAATAGCAGATTTTTTTTGTGAGAATGTCGTTATCAATAATTGATAAATTGGTGGCGCGATTGAACTCTAACAAGTAGAAAAGATAATCTTCCCGCAGCGACAGGATAATTTTGAGGTCGCTAATCTGATTTAAACATTCAGCCAGAAAATCATATAACTCTCGCCTACCAATTGGATCTCGATAAGCAAAGAAAAATTCCTCAAACTGGTCAAAGATTAATACAGTTAATAAATTACGGTCTTGATTCAGTCGCAACTGTTTTAAAATAGCTGTTGGGGTGTCGATCGCCCCTGACAAATTCACAGCTTTTAATTGTTCAATTCCTGCTTTCAAACACTCACCGCAATCCCTCACCCAATCATGATATGATTGCAATAAAATAGGCAATACGTCCCGCGCTTCAAAAGTTGTCAGTTGCAGTGCCGGAACTAACCATGCCTGAATTAGCGAACTTTTTCCTACCCCAGATTGTCCGTGAACGATCGTCAGCTTGCAAGCAGGTGTACGTATCCGTTTACTTATCTCTTTAATATCGCGCGATCGCCCGGAAGCTGCTTCAATTTCCTCAACAATTTTAGCTTTTGACTTACCGGATTCTAAACCGATGTCAATTATTTGTTGCGGCGACTGCAAGCGGCTGGCACCAATAAAAGCTTGCAACCCATATTTGCTTTTAACTGCTTGTTGTTCGAGTTTGATATCAAAGGCTTTTAAATATTCGCCTTGCTCAAAATACAGAGTTCTCAACTCTTCTAAAATCCTCAGATAAAGCTGCACATCATCTTGAGGCTGGGTAATTAGTTTCCCTTGTGTTAAAGTTTCTATAATCTCAAGAGGGGAAAAAACTGACTGACTCCCCCCCTTAGCAAGGGCGGGCTGGGGGGGGTTAACTGTCGAACAGGGGATAAGATTTCGCTGCCCTTTTGCCAAAAGTAGCAGATACAAACCAGTCTCTTTTTTATTTATTCCTGCTTGTTCCAAAACCGACAATGCTAATTTAGCCGATTCGCAAGCTTTTTCCCACTGAGATTGTTGCAGCGCCACCTCAGCCAAAAAGCCGTAATCTTCAGCTAGTTGACTCAGAGTGCCGTAATTTACGTGTATTTTTAATGCTTTTTTAGCTAAATTTTCCAACTCTTCCCAAGCTTGTAAAAGTCGCAGCACTTCGCAGAGCTCGCTAATACATTTCGCAGCTAAATCATGTCGCTGCACTTGTTCAAAAATCTCCAGAGATTGCTGTAAATACTTTCTAGCTTCTTGCCAATAACCTTGATTTCCAGCCCGGTGCAATTCAGCTTTGCGGTTGTAAGCTTCAGCAATCTTCTTGCCGACAATTCCTTGTCTTTCTAACTGGTGATTTTGCTGCCAAAATGTCAAACTTTGCTGATAATGTTCGAGCGCTAAATCTATTTGATTTTTCTTAACTTCAACTAAACCCCGAATAAATTGCCAACTAGCTTGCAATTCCTGGTCTAATGCTGCATTTAGCAAATCATTCTCCAGCAACTCCATTTCACAGTCATCTAATTTGAAATTCTCAACATCAGCAAAAGCTTGACTTGCTTGTTGTTGTAACAAATTCATCAAATCATCGGGCGGCATCGTAAACTGAATTGGAGGCGGAGCCCAAGACTTCAGATCGTTAGCCGATCGACTGAATTTAGACAGTACAGAATCCGTCACCCATAATATCAAAGGAAAAGCAAAATCTTGCTTGAATTGATCTCGCGCTCTATTAGCCCCAGCTAGCAGGTCATCAAGAGCAACCACCGATTCCATACCGACAATTATTAAAGCTTTCGGCGGTTGCTTTTGGACGGCATTGAGAATGGTTTGATAAAGTGTTTTTGTCGCAGATTCTAGAACTAATTCTTGATATTCAACAGTCGAGCGATCGCGCAGCTTTTCCAGCATTGCAGAACGCAAGCTAGCATAATTGCAGCGCACTATAGTTAAAGAAAACTTTCCTTGAAAGCGGGCGATCGTCCTTACTAAAGTAGAGAGAGATCGCTCATTTTCTGCTGCAATATCTTCGGCTAGATTTGAGTTTACCATAATCTCAACAATTTTGCTGCTGCCACAGCTTAAATTTGTCAGTTTCCATCAACAGCGGATTCAACGCAAACCAATTTCCTTGAGGGTCTACATATTCAAAAACCCACAGGTTTCGCAGCAAATCTTGGTATTCTTTATCTCCATTAATGCTTTGTTCTTTCACCACCTTAAACAGTAATTCCCACTCATCATTATCAATGCCATTCCTCAGAGTATCGCGGGAACTGCGAATCACTGATTTCAACACATTTTGCGAAATAGGAGGGTCATCTTGCTGCAAGCAACCAAACAGCATCCCCATCAAGTTTCGCAGATGACCTCCGCTGACTCGGCACAATTCATCTAAAGTTTCAGGACTGTCAAAAACTTGGGTAATTAATGTGATATGTTCTTCGGCTGGCACATCGGGAAATGCCCGCGACATCACCATGCGCCGCAGCAAATTCATCCCCTCAACACATTCGCTGCCGTCTCTATTCTTTACTGGTACCATCGGCAAAACTTTCGGGTCAACTCCGCCCCCCAAGCGATTTTTTAATATTTCACTTTCATTCCCAAAAATCAATCCCAGCGGTAGCGTGTAAACTAAATGGCAATTCAGTTGCCGCAACTGATCGCCCCGGTCAATAAAGATATATTCTGGCAACAGTCGCCCCGAGGCATTGGGTCGAAAAACTATTCGGTCTAAGTTGTCAACAATCACCACCAATCCTTTTTTACCCCGCTGCTTTAACTGATTAATTGCTACATCAATAATTTCTTGATTAATCAGTTCTAACATTTTATTCGATTGCGGTTCCATGTACTGTCTCAGTTTAGATCGCAAGTCGGGATTACTTTTGGTTTTGGCAGTAATTTTGGCAATACCTAAAGGCAGAGAGACTTCCAGATTTCCGTCTGTATTGCCCTTGAATTTGTTGCCAAAAAGTTCTCCTTCAGCTTCTAAAGTCACAGGAGTCTGTAAAAAATTCCAACTGTTTTTTAAGAATTCTTTAAAACCCTGGGGCTGCAAGGAAATGTTGCCCTCTTCCAAGCTTTGGGTGACTCGCCGCGCGATCGCTAACATGATATCCGTCAAATCGAGATCCATTTCATCGAGGTCTTGTGTTGACTCGAAGTAAACTACATGAAACCCCTCATCTGTTAACTCTTTTTCCAGTCGCGACAATTCAGTAGACTTGCCACAACCAATATGTCCGGTAAACAATTGGCAAGTCGGTTTATCTCGTGCCAGACGGGTAATTGTCCGTTTGAGTATGTTAATAACTTTTCCGCCGCGCACCTCAGCAAAATCAATGTAGTAGCGCTGATCTTCGGCATTGCCCAATATCAGGGAGTGACTGGGGTTGCAGGCATCGCAGAATCGATCGAAATCTAGGTTCATAAAATTTTATAAATTAGTTTTTGTAGTTATTGTAGGGTGGGTCAGGGCTGAATGTTTTTACTAGAGACTAAACATTTTTCCGGCTAAGCACCCTACGGTTAGTTAGCTGACCACCCATACGTCGAAGACTATTAGTGTGAACCTGGATGCTGTTTCCAATATTGGTAGGCGGCATAGGCCAAGGTGACAGCGCCGGTCACGATGGCTGCTTCATCGACCTCAAATTGCGGGTGATGGAGGGGATAGTTGGGTTTGTCAGTCAGCCCCACTCCTAACCGAAACATAGTTCCCGGTGCGTGTTCTAAGTACATCGAAAAATCTTCCGCGCCGAGGGAGGGTTCTGGTAAAATTTGGACGCGCGATCGACCTAAAGCTTCTAAAGCCGCAGTTTCGAGTAATTGCGTGAGTTTTGGGTCGTTTTGGACTCCGGGCACGCCGCGCTTGTAGGTGAGTTCGTACTTAGCGCCGTATGTCGCGCAGACGCTGGAAACAATTTGTTCGATCCAAGCCGGCAGTTTTTCGTGGGTTTCCGGATGCAGCGATCGCACGGTTCCCAGTAATTTTACTCGATCGGCAATCACGTTCGGCGCTCGTCCGCCGTTAATTTGCCCGATCGTCAAAACCAGCGGCCTCAAAGGATTTTGCGTGCGGCTAATTGCCTGCTGCAAAGTGGTAATTATCTGAGAAGCAATCCAAATTGCGTCGATCGCCTCGTGGGGACGCGCACCGTGGCCGGATTCGCCCATCACAATCAATTCTATGTCATCTGCCGCCGCCGTCAGGGCCCCGTGGCGGATACCGATGCAGCCGCCGGGAATCGTCGGAAAAACGTGCACTCCGAGGATGCCGTCAACATCTTGCATCGCCCCATCTTTAATCATCCATTGAGCACCTTGGGCAATCTCTTCGGCCGGCTGAAACAAGAAGCGGACGTGACCGGGCAATTTTTCCCCTAGCTGAGACAATATCATTGCTGCGCCCAAACCGACGGTGGTGTGGATGTCGTGGCCGCAGGCGTGCATGACTCCCTCGTTGCGGGAGGCAAATTCTAAGTTAGTGCGTTCTTGAATCGGCAAAGCGTCCATATCGGTGCGAATTGCCAGCCACCGGGACTCGCTGCTGTTGCCTTTGATTTCGCCGAGCACTCCTGTTTTGCCGATTCCTTCGATCGCGCGGACTCCGCTGGATGCGAGAACTCCGGCTACGTAGGCGGCGGTTTGATATTCTTGGCCGCTGAGTTCGGGGTGGGAGTGGATGTGACGGCGAATTTCGATTAAGCGGGGTGCTAGGGTGGCGGCTAATTCTTTGATGCGGGGAAGCATGAATTTAGTTGGGGAGTGCGGTACAAGCTGTAGTCAACTAGGGTAACGCAAATGTTTGGGGGTGAACAGGGTTACAAGGGGCTAAAGTGCGATCGGGCTTTTAGATAGCAATCCTATTTCGTTTGTGAATAAGACTTTTTTTCTAACCGCAGAGGGCTCAGAGGACGCAGAGAAAAGAGAGAAAAGAGAGTTAGGTAGAAACCTGGAACAAAAGTCCATATTCTAGGTTCAAATGCTGATTTTTAGTTGATAATCTCTGGTTGTGATATCATCAAAGAGTAATTTTATTAAAATTATTTACTATGATTAGCTTTGGATTCTGGAATGTAATTATTTTAATTACAGTCGCTTTGTTTTTAAAATTTAATTGGCGATTAGATAGCGAAAAAACAGCATGGCAAGATTCTTTGTTTTTAAAACATCCTTCGATCCAAAGGTTAACTCAGTTTTTTCGTCAACCTATTGTTAACTTTATTTTGCAAGCAGTTATTGTATTAGTTGTCACCCGATTTCTCTGTTATACAGGTTGGTTGGTTTACAATCTGACTAATCGGCCCGATCCGCCTTACTGGGATTTTAAGTGGTTTTATGTAGCGAGTAGATTAGCCCATCAGCATTTGAGTCCCTTTAATGTCGAGGTGTTTAACATCGGTTTCTGTAGCATCACAAAAGTGTGCGGGTTTATTCCATCTTTTGTTTATCCACCTAATATCATTCCTCCGCTGTGGTTTTTGGGCTATTTCCCCATGAATACAGCCTTCACAATCTGGACTTGGCTGCATCTTATTGCCACAGTTTTTGTTTTATGGGGAGCGAATATCTTGTTGGAGTCGCACTCACGAGCTTTTAGGACTATTTGTAGTATATCAGTTGCATTCCTCTACGGTTTTGTCTTCGATCTTCAAGTGGGGAATGTGGCAACTTTTATTGCTGCTCTGCTGTTATGGATGTTTATTTATGCTAAAAAAAATCAGGATGTAATTGCCGGAGTTTTCTTAGGAATTGCCCTGTTTAAACCAACTTTAGTTATATTATTTCTGCCTTATTTCTTAATCAAAAGACGGTTTCAGCTAGTTTTTATATCTATAGTCACGGTAACTTTTTTGGCAGTTATAGGTCTAGCTGTAACGGGCAATTCCTTAACAGGATTTATACAGGATGCGACTCGTGGATTTCCACTCTGGCTCAACGATCCATCGAATAATGCTTATATTTCTATGAGTCGCCTTGATTTAAGGGTTATGGGGCCGAGATTTTTCCCCGATATTCCCTTCGTGGCGAAGCTATTTTCTGACTTGATTGTTCTGCTGCTAGTTGGTTTAGTGAGTTGGTATTTTTACAAAAAACAATCTCGCAATGCTTGGTCAAAAAAGGTTGACTTATCTGAAATGGTGCTAATTTCTACTTTGAGTATTGCTATCAATTATTCTCAGCCCACCAGTTCTGTGATGTTAGCACCGACAGTGGTTTTTTTGCTGAATGATTTATGCTTTCAGATTAAAAATTGTGCCTTCTCTAGGCAAAGAATGTCGGTTTGGTTATTGGGGGCGGGCTGTGTCATGGTGCAAACCGCTGTGATTCATGGCGGGCTGTTGGTGTTTCTAGGAAAGCGGTGGAACTGGAAGGGGGGGGAATTGCCTTATTTGTTTAAAGTAACTATTTTTTCACTACCGAGTTATGCGATTTTAGGTCTTACGTTAAGTGTTTTAGTCTTAGCAATTACATCTCTTCGTCAAAAACAGGTTGCTGACTTTGACCCTTTGGATCAGGTTTCGGGTTAGAGGAAAAACAAAACCCAACCAAAATATTTGTAGAAGAGTCAAAGAATATCTCTAAAAGAGAATGCCTAGTAGTCCACTCTCATCACTTTCGTCTGTCAGTCTAAGTCTTACAAAAGAATCAAAATTAAAATCTTTTGCAAACTCGGAGTATGGAACCCTATCTGAATTTAAAGTACAGATATATTGAAAGCCACATTTTCTAGATTCTCTATCGGCCAATTCAAGAGCAAATCTCACTTGTCTCTCATCAACACCATCAAAAATGGTACTGTCATGAATTAATATACGTGGTGAAGGATCGCGTTCAGACCAAAGCTGTGCCAGCATTAAGTCATAACAAAATATTTTCATGTTATCGATACCTTCGCTGCCATCACGGCTAATCTCTACATTGAACTGAAAACCATTGTCGCCTACATTAATAATTAACCTTCCTGGGGCACCGTAAAGAAACCGAGAGTTGGTATTGAATAGATCTCTAGCTTTTTCTGCTTGAACACGTCGTTCTTGATAGTCACGACGTGCGCGTTGTAGTAAGCGTTCTTTTTCAATCTTTAAAGCACTTTTTCCTTCTTCAAACTTATTTAATTCTTCTATGCGTTTATTAATTTCATTTAGATTAGATACAATTTCTAGATAAAGTTCTTGGAGTCTTGTGTACTCTTCTAAAGCACCATGTGTTTGTAGCACTTCCAATAAAGAAGCACGTTGTTCGGTTTTTTCACGTATGAGACGTTCTCTAGATGATACATCTCTCCTGAGACGCTCAATTTCAGTCGATAGAAAATCGCGACGATTTTCGATAAGTCTACGATGAAAAATTTCTACTTCTTCCAATCTTCTAACTACCAAACCCGGGAGTTCAATACCGACACTTTCGTATATATGAGTTACATCATCTGGGGAGGGTTCATTTTCTGCTTCCAGGCTAGATTGATAAAATTCTAATATTTTTTTATCGGCAATATTATTATTAGTGGCTTCATGAATTTCCGCAGTCAACCGATTAGCATTAGCCTCTAGTTCGTGGTATTGAGAAGCTACGCGAAAATTACTTAAGGTTTGTTTTCTCTCGCGTAACTGTGACTCGACTTGAACTTTTAAAGCTTCGAGTTCACCTAGAGAACCAAATATGCCAATTGCAACTCCTGTATCTGTGTCTTTTTTGAGTTTTTTTATATCATCTAGTAATTTTTTTTGATCTTTTAAAAGTTGTAAATCTCTCGCATCTTCCCAAGCCAAACCTAGTAAAAAAGCATTATTAACTTGCTTCTCCCAATCAAACTGCTTTCTGTGATGTTCAAAGGGAGTAGAAAAGGCGTCTCGCCCACGGCGGATAAAATAAGAAATTAGACCTCTAAACTTAGGTTGGAATTTTTTATCTTCATTATCACTTGGCAAACCAAACAAAAGGTTTCCTAGTATTGCCTTCCAATGTGTCAGGCTCAGAACTCTTTGCCCTTCTTTTTCTTCTGGCTGAATTGGCCAGGAAGTAGTATCTCCTTCAATTACTACCTTTGACTGATCGGCAGTATTTCTAGTTACTGTAATAACTTGATTAGAAAGTGTCAACTCTAGGCTAAATGCCCAACCTCGTAAATTTCTAGAATCCAGTCCTTTAGCTTTTGGTGATAATGTAGAGCCTAAGCAAAAGTGAATTATTTCAATTAGAGTTGATTTACCTAAACCATTACGAGAGTCTTTGCTCCCAGACTCTTCTGTACGATCGGCCAATACTACATTAAAGCCGGGCCTAAACTCGACAGTTTTAAATGAAGTATGATTACAACGAATAGCACGAATCATCGACGACTCCTACGAAGTATTCCTGCATCCATTTCAATTGCTCCAATAGCGTATAGGATATCCAGAGTCAAAACAAACCGTTCAAAGGTTGCGACTTCCGGTATTGTCGAAACAGCACTCCAAAGTGACGAGACTGTACGTGGATCGTGCAAGTGTTCTATTATTTTAGCACCTACCCCCAACAGCGATTTACCGGTAGAGATGTGTTTTGTCGGTAAAATCCTTGAGTAGTTATAGCTAGAAGCTGTCTCTGTAGATAGAGTCATCTTTCAAACACCTCGCACTTTTCAAAAAGATAGTAAAGAACTGCTAAGCCTGCTGCTTTTAGATCGTAGTCTGAGCTACCATTGCAAGAAAATGTATGTAAGGCATTAAATAGATCATTTCCCTCTAATCCTGTTGCTCGGAGTCTTTGATACTCCCTTACAAATCCTGCTTTTAGCTTTTCTGGAAAGTCAGGTATTAGATTAACCATGTACTCGACAAAACTGCTAACCATCCTGGCTTGGATTACCCCTGTCATGAGTCTTGATTGAGCATCTCTATTAAGTTGATTCTTCAACATTTTTTCTACTGGGGGAAGAACGAAGAAGTTAGGCTCAGAAGGTATAGGCATACAAATAATTCCCAGTGTTACTAGATCCAATTCTTTGAAAGTAATATTTGTCATTGCGCTAACAAGAGAAGCTTGCTCTTGTGGACTTGGCTCTAGGGAAGATGATTCGTTTTCATGATCAGTAATCCTACTTTTTACTTCCTTGATTTCCTTTTTGAATTTTCTTTTTTGCTTGGGGTCTTCAGCCAAACGCAAATCCTCTTCTAATTCCTTCAGTAGTGTTAATTCCGCTTTTATATTTTCTTCTAAATCCTGCTTACGTTGATGGTGCGGTTCCACTATTTACCCTCCTATAAGCCGCGCCCTAAATTGTTTCAAAGCTTCTTTGAGATTTATCCCTGTACCTAGTTCTAATTCACCTTCATAGTCCAAGATAAAAGGAATAATAGGCACCGCAACCTTTAATCTATGCTTAAAATCTATTTGAGGTGCATTAATCACTTCGGCGATCTCTTCCTGACTAACAGGTAGAGTAACGCCGCGTTGTTGTAATATAATTAAACCCTCCTGGATAATCGGTAAAATTTTCTGCATTTCTGCATCTGACACTTGGTTAGCTTCTATTGCATCTAACAAAGCAGAAATGGTAGTCACTTGAGATTCATTCAACTGATTTGTGATTGCAGAAATAATATTTTTTTCACCAGCCTCATAATGGGCTAGTAATCCTTGTCGCAGGTGGTTAATGTTTCCATAAATAGCTTTCTGCCCAGCATATAATCGGTCTAATCCGTTGTTCATCTGTTGTAACTGGATAGCTACGCTCTGCATTTGTACAGTTGGTTCACCAGTTATCTGCTGATGCAGTCGATCGTATTCCTGCTGATGGCAATTCGCTGATTCCCTTAATTCCTCAATTGCTCGATTATATTTACTCTTGCGACGCGGATCATCTTCATAACGTAACTCATCTTCGTAGTTTTTGAGTAAAGCGGAATCTAGTTTAATATTGTCTTCCAAGTCTTTCAGTCGCCGGGTAAGGTTGGATTGTTCCATTGGATCAGCCTTTTGCTTTTACAAAAAAGATTTGTAAATAATGTAGCACTTAACGCACGTGTTCGGATCTGCGATCGCACCCATACGCTCAGAAACCGTGTTTTTCAACTAGAATAAAGGACTAGAACCAAGTAGTTTCCTAAAAAACCGGTTTCAAGTGATTCCTGTGCAATTCACACGCAAACTTCGTGACCCCAATCCGCCGACATCTACCTGCAACTAATCAAAAAACACCACTGCCCCAAATCCACAGAAGGCACACCCCGCACCCTCACGGAACTCAAAATTTACTGGCAACTCCTAGACTGGGACTTTCCACCCCATCCTCATTTTCTACGAAGACCCCACATCCGCCGCCGCCCAAGGTTTTAGCCCAACATTCCTCAATGCCCTCAGCCGCTTCGACGGTACTATCTGTCTCATCACCGACACACCTCATCCACCCCTGCAAACCTTCTCCCCCATGACCCCGATTTACTTCAAACTGTCGTAAACTGGCTCAAACGACTTCATCTAGAGTCCTAAGTTTTGACGGTCGGGAGTTACGCATCAAAACCAAAGAAACCGGGTTTTTCACTTTAGTTAAAGGTCGGGATGCAGTATTCTCGAAAAAAAACCCGGTTTCTGACTACCCGCAAACCAAAGAAACCGGGTTTTTAGTCGGTTCTGTCGCTGTAACGCAGTATTCTCGGAAAAAACCCGGTTTCTAGCCACCCATGCGTCCAGCACTATTAAAGCCATCCTCAATCCAAAAAATTGAGATAAAATATCGACAAGCCCTAAACATAACGAACAATGACTCTAGCCAACTATCAACTTTCCCTAAACTTTGAGCAAATTTTAGCCCTAGTCAAACAACTGCCATATCCCGAAAAATTGCAGTTAAGTCAAGAGCTGGAAAAAGAAGTATTAAACAGTAAATTAACAGCTCTTTTGGAGTCATTTAGAACCGATGAGCTTTCTTTAGAAACTATCACCCAAGAAGTAGAAGCAGTCCGAAGCGAAATTCATGCCAGAAAAACCAGCCCTTAAAGTAATTATAGACACTAATCTTTGGATTAGCTTCTTGATTGGCAAAGAATTAGCTAATCTCAAAAAGTTAATAGTGGATCAAGCTATCCAAGTTGTCTTGTGCGAACAAATAATAGAAGAAATCAATCTGGTCACTCAAAGACCAAAACTTCAAAAATATTTTCCGGTAACGAAAGTCCAAGAATTGCTTGAATTGTTGAGAATCATTGGTCTATGGATAGAAATAACCTCCGAAGTCTCTATTTGTAGAGATGCTAAAGATAATTATTTGTTGGCTTTAGCGAAAGATAGTCAAGCTAATTTTTTGATTACAGGAGATGGAGATTTATTGAGCTTAGTGAATTTTGAGGGGACGGAAATTTCAACTTACAAAGATTTTTTAGGCAAACTCAATTAAAACTATTATCCTAAACTATATTCATGATCTGCTAAAATGTCTTGTAAAATTTCTGGCGTTAAGCCTCGCTGCATAGCCCGATCGGAAATTTCTGCCATAACGTGCGTTAATTTTTTATTGTGTAAATTTTGTCTAAAAAACAATTGAATAATCGAACTTAACTCTTGCTGAGTCTTAGGACTAGCTTCT
>NZ_JAUBQR010000391.1:0-2742 GCF_036701385.1 Microcoleus sp. Pol12B4
AGCAGGGATACGATAACTTTGGATAATTTGCTCTTAAACATTGACGCCTTCCTGAATAATTTCAGAGATGGTATTGCAGGTAGTTACTGCTCGACAGTACAATCCCATCTTTATATTGTTCCCATTTTTTGCAACTTGCATATCAGCCTCTTGCACAAATTTAAATCTGTACTTTGGCTGAAAAATAAAACCCACAAACCCGCAACCAAAATCGCCGCCGATAATAATATATTTTTCCGCGAAAGATTTGCCCCCCACGGATTAGATATTCCTAACTCCACTCTAATCTACTTAAATTGAAATGTCAGTCGCCAAAGCGAGAGTGAATGCGATCACCCAAAAACAGTGATCGCGATCATATTCGATGTATTTCCCAGCCCACCCCGGCAGGCTTTGTTTGTCTAGGCTCAGTTTCAACCACCGGAATCTAGAATAATGTAGAGAGGGCGATCGAATTGTGGTTAAGCCTCTCATACCAATTTTATATGAGGCTGCATAGAATCTGATCCCCCCTAACCCCCCTTAATAAGGGGGGGACAAGAGCTTAGTCAAAGTCCCCCTTATTAAGGGGGATTTAGGGGGATCGAAATATATGCAACTTCACATTAAATTGGTATCGGTGCAATCAAATCTAAATTGGGCGATCGAATTGCCGTAATGCCCCTAAGTGCGATCGAATTGCCGTAATGCCCCTAAGTGCGATCGAATTGCCGTAATGCCCCCAAGTGCGATCGAATTGCCGTAATGCCCCCAAGTGCGATCGGTACAAATGCCAAATCCCAAACACTGTCAGTACAACTGCAAAATATAAAACCTACAACCTATGAAACAAACTCCCAAACCCCCCGACTTCATCATCATCGGCGCCCAAAAAGGCGGAACAACATCGCTTTACGCCTATCTCACCCAACATCCCCAAATCGCCCATGCCACCCAAAAAGAAGTACATTATTTTGACTTAAACTTCGACAAAGGCCCAGACTGGTACTATGCCCAATTTCCCCTGCCCAAACACGGCCCCAAAAAAATCACCGGAGAAGCCAGTCCTTACTACATATTTCACCCCCACGTTCCCCAGCGAATTTATGATTTATGTCCCAAAGTTAAAATCATCGTCCTGCTGAGAAACCCCGTCGATCGCGCAATTTCCCACTACTATCATTATATCAGAATAAAATACGAAACTCTCTCATTAGAAGACGCGATCGCCGCCGAACCCGAAAGACTCAAAGGCGAAATGGAAAAACTCCTAGCCAACCCCAAATACTATAGTTACGAACACCAACACCACACCTATCTAGCCCGCGGCATTTACGCCGATCAACTCCCAGCCTGGATGAAACTTTTTCCCAAATCACAAATCTCAATCATCAAAAGCGAAGACTTGTATAGCAACCCAGCCCAAACCCTCAACAACGTCCTCGAATTTTTAGACTTACCGCCTCAGCAACTACCAACCTACGGCAAGCTCAACTCCAGCGAATATCCGCCCATCAGCGAGACAGTATACGAGCAATTGAGAGCATATTTTCGATCGCACAACCAAAGACTAGCCGAATTGTGCGATCGAGATTTCGGCTGGGACTAATCAATATATCTCCCTTTCATCAAAGTATCGTTCCCCCTACCATCGGAAAGCTCCCTCTTGTCCCCCCCTTATTAAGGGGGGTTAGGGGGGATCTAAACTGCGCTATAAACGAGATATAGATGAGGACTTTAAATACTCATGCCCCCCTTAATAAGAGGCGTTAGGGACTATCGAAACGAAGCTATAAACGAGACATATTCCTGATTAAGGGGCGAAAAGAGCGATCGAACTCCACCTTACTACTTAGCCCCTCGATCCCCCCTAGCCCCCCTTAACAAGGGAGGGACAAGAGCGCCCATTATACAAATTTTTTTCTCAAAATAGGTTGACATCCGAATCTCCCTGTGCTAGCTTGTGCAATAGTATTGTGTTTAACCCACAAATCGCAGCACTTCACCTATGTTCACAGCCAACAGCTATTTTTATTTTTGGTACAGCAAAGTTCGCCCGGAGTGAATTTGCAATTCACTATGAACATCCGGGCGAACCGCAGATTAACACCTGCGGTTTTGTTTTTTCTACTTCTTTTCCCAACAACCAATCGACTACAAGCGAAAACAGCAATGACATTATTCAGTAACTGGTACGACAGCTTCTATTTTTGGCCCAACAAAAGTTCTGGGTAAATTGTCGCGCTGTCTTTTCGCACCAACCCGGAACCCCTAAAAGTTCCGGGTTTTTTGTTGTCAACCACCCACTTAAATTTCCAGGAAAATACCCTCATGTTAGAAGCCAAACTCGTCACTAAATCTCATCCAGAACACCAAACAATTGTCAAACTCTCAGAAACAGTCTCAGTCGGCGGCCAAGAATTATTAATCATCGGCGGCCCCTGTACCGTGGAAAGTTCCGCACAAATGGAAACAGTCGCCTGCCAACTATCCGCCGCATCCGTTCAAGCTTTGCGAGGCGGAGTCTACAAACCCCGCACATCTCCCTATGCTTTCCAAGGGATGGGAATTGAGGGACTGGAAATTTTAGCCGATGTCAGCCGGCGTTACGGTTTACCCGTCGTGACAGAGGTAATGTCGATCGCCCAAATCGAGCCAGTTGTCACCTATGCTGATATGCTGCAACTAGGCAGTCGGAATATGCAAAACTTCGAGTTACTAAAGGCGATCGGTCAAGCCGGAAAACCAGTCCTCCTAAAACGC
>NZ_JAUBQR010000392.1:0-2718 GCF_036701385.1 Microcoleus sp. Pol12B4
CGGCGGCGCGGTTGCTGGAGGTTGTAGAGTCGGGCAAAATAGTCTAAATAATCCCAAACAGTCAAGTCGTCGTAGAGAGGAAAGTCATCGGGAAGAAAGCCGATGCGCTGTTTGAGAATTGGGTGCGATCGATCGCGCAATAACCTATCCCCATTGATGTAAATTTCCCCTGTAGTCGGTTCCTCAGCCGCCGCCAACATCCGCAGCAAAGTAGTTTTCCCGGCACCGTTGGGGCCGATCAGTCCGCATACTTCGCCTGCTGCTACTTGCAAATCGATGTCATTGATGGCTATATGGCGATCGAATTGTTTTGTCAGTCCGCGAGTTTCTATTGCTAGTTGTTTTGCCATGTTTGGAGGGTGAATGAAGTTTTATCGGTGCATTACTGGCAGGGAAATAGAAGTCTACAACTAGCCTAGCCCGTTCTTCAATGAATTGTCAGCCCCGTTCTGAAATTAAAAATTCAAACGCTTTTATATCTGCTATTCCCGATGCCCACGAGCAGCTAATTTACCTGAGAAAGGCTATATATCAAGTCTGCACGGAAAATTCCTCCGGATCGATATCCCAATTTACCCAGCGAATTGCCTCCCTAGCTGAGTTCAGGTTAGGTGGAACTCTCAAAGCGTGAATGAATCCCGTACTTGGACAAGTCATTTTTAACAAACAAATCGGCTCGACATCATCGGCTTCATCTATTTGTAATAGTGCATATTCCTGCCAACTATCTATTTGTTTGGCTGACAACTCTTGACAAATGCGATCGTAACCAATTCCTTCAATTAACACTCGCCGCACTTCGGCATTCTCTTCTGTTAAAAGCCATTGCGATTGCCATTGATTTGGGTGGACTTTGCCGTATTCTTCAGGCAATCCGACGCCGTGATAATAGTAAAAATTCCATCCGTCCGCAAACTCAATCGCAGGTTCTCCTTCCGCGTGCAAGCGGTTTTGACTGTCAAAGCGCAGGTGGCGGGGGCGATCGCACACCGCGCAAATCTTTTCAAAAGGAAATATCCAACCGCAATGCTCGAAAAGCAGCTTTTGGCAGCGAAGTATTTCTTGTGCTTTGTGGGAGAGATTGATGCCTAATGAAGAGATATACAATTCAGTCAAATAGATTTTTTTAAACAAAGTCGTGGGGGTTTCACGGGATATAATGTCGCAGAAATAATCGGGCGGGGTATCCGACATCGTTTGTTCCGATCGCACATGGCTGCTAGTAAATTGGTTGATTAGCGAACTCAGTGTGCTGTCTGCTTCGGACTCGATCGTCATGCCCTCTAGCTCATACTCCCACACCGCCGCACTTGCAAATTCTCTCACAATCGATGAGGACATCCATTTCCAGTCTAGCTTTTTCCCCAATCTATTCCAATACCCTTCGTTTGACCAGTTTTGTGAAGGGTCGGCTTTGAGCACCAATTTGAAAATTTGGAGATAAGCGTCGGGGGGACTGCTGCAAATAATAACTTCGGGTTCTTCTAGGCCAATAGCGGCGTAGGCAACTTTGACTGCTGCTATGGCTTTTTGAGCATCAATTGGTCTAGTCGAGAGAGTAAGATGTTTCTGCGCGAGTTCGCCTAATACGCTGAAAGTGATAATTGGATTGCGGCTGAGAATCAGTGTTGTCAGATTGGTGAGTTCGCGCAAGGCTCTGATATCGGTAATTTTAGCGCTGTCGAGAGACAGTGTTGTCAGATTGGTGAGCAAGCCGAGGGAGCTGATGTCGCTAATTTTATTGCTGTCGAGATGCAGTTCTGTCAGATTGGTGAGCGAGCCGAGCGAGCTGATGTCGCTAATTTTATTGCTGTAGAGACGCAGTGTGGTCAGATTGGTGAGCGAGCTGAGAAAGCTGATATCGGTAATTCCATTGCTGTTGAGATCGAGTGTTGTCAGATTGGTGAGCGAGCCGAGAAAGCTGATGTCGCTAATTTGATTGTCCCAGAGACGCAGTGTTGTCAGATTGGTGAGCGAGCCGAGACAGTTGATGTCGCTAATTTGATTGTCCCAGAGACGCAGTGTTGTCAGATTGGTGAGCGAACCGAGGAAGCTGATGTCGATAATTGGATTGTCGTTGAGATGCAGTGTTGTCAGATTGGTGAGCGAGCCGAGGAAGCTGATGTCGCTAATTTGATTGTCCCAGAGATACAGTTCTGTCAGATTGGCGAGCGAGCCGAGGGAGCTGATGTCGGTAATTTGATTGTAGCTCAGATGCAGTGCGGTCAGATTGGTGAGCGAGCCGAGGGAGCTGATGTCGGTAATTTGATTGTAGTCGAGATGCAGTGTGGTCAGATTGGTGAGCGAGCCCAGGAATCCGATGTCGGTAATTCTATTGTTGTTGAGATGCAGTTCTGTCATGCTTGAAAGTATCTGCTCCGCTGCTTGTGCGTCATCAGTGCCAGCCTTTTCTAACAACACTTTAACTGTGTGCCTTGCCTCTTGTGAAAGGCTGTCAATATGCCTGCAGCAGTCCGCAAACCGGCTAAAACTTATTGGCTCGTTTGGTTGTTTTTCAGACATAAAACACTCCTAGAGGAACAAAATTTGAGTCGCGATTGACATCTTCTCACTGAGTGAAGTCTGTTATTTCAAATCTTCCAGCTTAATCCGAGGATCGACAGCTTTTAGCAGCAAATCTGCCAACAAATTCCCCACAATCAACATCGTCGCACCCATCATCAAACTTGCCATTACTAAATACAAATCTTGATTGTT
>NZ_JAUBQR010000080.1:0-26727 GCF_036701385.1 Microcoleus sp. Pol12B4
TTCTTCAATATCCTCCATCTGCATTGCTTTCCGGCGACGTTCTCGGTGTATATCTATACATAGATTATGGGTTAAGCGAAGCAGCCAAGCTCGGAGGTTGGTGATTTTTTCGGCATAGTCTAGCAATTTATCCCAAGCTTTGAGAATGGCGCGACTGAGCACCTCTTCAGCATCAGTAGCATTCCCCCCCATCCACCTGAGACAGCAACGGTAAAGATCATCTCGGTTCTGCTGCCATAGCTGCCAAAATGCTTTTTCTATATCTTCAGGACAATACCGAATGTCTCTTGCAATAACGGATTGAGAATTTGACTAGACTCAGGTAAACATGATTTTAAAAGTGGTGAAATATAAATGTGAAGGAACATTCCTCTGTTGCTTTTTTCGTTGCACCCCAATGCCGCAAACATCTAGCTCAGTGTGGTCTGAGTATTTATGCGGATAAAGATTGGATTCAGTTGCTCTTTTTTTGAGGCTGCATCCTTTCCATGTCTGTATCCTGGCTCCCCTCCCCCCCCTGTCTGTCGGAAAAGTCGGACGCCCTGGTTTTACTATCTATCTTTAGATAGAGCAGAGCGACAGCATGACTGGTAATGTTTTATGTCTTTTGGTGGATGCTATTAATAGTATGTTTGCGCGATCGGCACAAAGCAAGTCGGAAAAGTCGGATCGTAAAGTCGGAAAAGTCGGATCATTCGGATCGTTATGTGAAAAGGGCTTACGCATGGGGGCCGGTGAAACCGGGTTTGATGGACGAAAATACACAGGTTGCAGCCCGCACCCAAGGTAAAAACCCGGTTTCTGAGAGTCGGAGTGCCTCCAAGACTGGTGAAGAAAGAGGTGGGCAAAAATTTAAGCGAACAAACTCAAAGAACTGACGGGGTGACAAGCAACTTAAAAGCCTTGCATTTAAAGGGTTTAAGCCGATCGCCCTCACAAAGAATTAGGCGGGCGCGATCGCCTTTTTCGGGTTGCGACAAGGTGGAATCAGGATCGGGGGCGATCGCCCCGGAGCGTAATTGTCAATAAGTCTGCAATAATATCTATTAGGAATTTCTCCACCGACTTACTACGGTGGATAACTCAAAATTAGGGTGCAAAACTGGAAAAACCTTACCCGATGAGATTGATTTGTATATGACTTTTGAAGAACCCCTAGAATTTATTGAATCAGCCTTAGAGTCCAAAACCAGTAAACCGTTAAATTTTCTCGAACAGGAAATCTTAAAAGCTGCTTGGAAAAACACAACTTATAGTGCTGTCGCTGACAGCTTGTACCTCAGCGTAGGACATATCAAAGATTCATCTTCTATCCTGTGGCAGCGGCTTTCAGACGTAATGGGAGAAAAAGTTACTAAGAATAACTTTCGTTCTCTGCTAGAGAAGCAAAGCACCACAAGTGCGATCGCCGAGGTCGAAGTCGAAGGCGAACCTATGACGATAGCTTCGGTAGAAGAAAGTGACATCAATGAATTCAAAACATACAAAGGTAACATCTTAATTGTTGATGACATCCAAGAGAATCTGCGTTTTCTAACAACAATTCTCACTAAGGAGGGGTACAAAGTTCGCGGCGTCACCAATGGTGCGATGGCCTTGAGGACGGTTCGCCATTATCCCCCCGATGCTATATTGCTGGATATAAAAATGCCAGACATGGACGGCTATCAAGTCTGCGAAGCCCTTAAATCTGATGAAAACACCTCAGAAATTCCGATTATTTTCTTAAGCGCACTTGACCAAGTTTTTGATAAAGTTAAAGCCTTTAAGGTAGGGGGGTCTGACTACATCTCTAAACCTTTTCAGCCAGAAGAAGTGCTAGTTCGTCTCGAAACTCAGGTCACTATCCAGCACCAAAAATGCCAGCTTAAAGAAGCAATCGAGCGACACCAGCAAACCGCAGAAATTGCCTACCAATCTCGCAGCCTGCTGGCAAATTTGCTAAACTCATCTCTGGATGGAATAGCTGCGGTGCACGCGGTGAGGGGAGATATCGCTGGAGAAATTGAAGATTTTCGCTGCTTGGTAGTTAACCCTGTCTTTGCCAGACTCTTAGGGAAAAAACGAACAGAACTCGCGGCCGAACCCGTGCTGAAAAAACTGCTTAATCAATTGAGTCCAGGATTGTTTGATTTATTAGTAGAAGTTGTTGAGACGGGAGAATCGCTTGAAGGAGAGGTTCATCTAGAAAATGATTACCTTGGCAAATGCTATTATTTCACTGCTGTTAAATTGGGAGACGGTTGCTCAATTACCATCCGCGATCTTACAGACTTAAAACAGTCGGCATTAAAGTCAATGATGCAACTGAACCAACCACGTAGTAGCATCAAATAGGATAAACCTGAGATATTACACCATTCTCAATAAGGCTTTCAAGGGCGGGATATGGGGCCCACCGCACAGGAAATAATGTTTATTGTGGAAGAGGCCGAAAAGCCTGTTCTTGAGAATGGTGCAACATCTCAGATCAACAATCCTGGACGCAATCCGACGCCTAGAAACGGGTTTTTTAACGAATATACGGGCTGTAACGAAGTATGATGTAAAAAACGCGGTTTCTGACCGCCCGTGCGTAAGTCCTAAAAATATCAAGATTCACCAATCAATACTTCAGTTAAATCGAGAATCTTCTCAAACTGAAACTTATTCACCCAACCCCTAAGAGTTTGAAGCTCGAAAGCGTGAGATTCAGGAATCTCCTCAAGGAGTTGAAAAACTAATTCCGAATCCGCGTCAATAGCTGCTTCATATAATTCTACTATCCATTCTTTTGACATCGCTGCTAATAAATCCGTGAAATTTAACGGTTCTCCAGTCACATTAGAAGGGGGACAGGGTAGCTCTTCCTCCTGATAAATATAACCGACTCCCAAATGTTTAGCCATAATGTCAAAGATGGCTTCTGTGTGGAACGGTTTTCGTACAAAATCATCACAACCAGCCGATAAAATAACTGCCTTTTCTTCTTCCCACACGCTAGCAGTCAAAGCAATAACAGCAGTAGCTTGACCTTTAAGGGTGCCTTTAATGCGTTTCGTGGCTTCATACCCATCCATAAGGGGCATTCTCATGTCCATCCAGATGAGATGGGGTGAGTATGAATCCCAAATTTCAAGCGCTTCAATACCGTTAGTCGCTTCTTCAACTTCAAAACCAACAGGTTTGAGGAGTTTAACTAACAGTTGCCGATTGTAATCTCGATCATCCACTACTAGGATGCGATATTGGGGTTGGTTAGGCGCTAGGGCAACGACGCGACGACTGTGGGGTTGATTTTGAATGGCGCTGGCATCAGCGATGCCCACAGGAATGTCAAATTTAAATGTTGTGCCCGTTGTGTCTTCAAAAAATTCCTTGAGAGGCATTCCAGGAGTGAAAGCTTTACCGTGACTAATGACTGTTATTTCACCTCCCATCAAGCGGACAAATTGACGGCTAATCGTCAGTCCTAATCCGGTTCCTTGCTGCACTTTTTGACCGGATGCTGTTTGCACGAAGGGTTTGAAGAGATTCTCCAGTTCCTCTGCCGCAATGCCAACTCCCGTATCTTTTACTTCAAAGGTAATGGTTGTTGGTTGTTGGTTGTTGGTTGTTTTGGTTCCGGGTTCACTTTGGGCTTTTACCTGTTTATTTTTTACTTCTAAAGACACCCCTCCCGAAGAGGTAAACTTAACGGCATTACTGATAAAATTAATCAGCACTTGCCGCAACTTAACTTCATCAGCGAAGATATATTTAGGAACATCGGCAGCACATTTAAATCGTAAGTATAAGCTTAGAGCGGTGGCTTTTAACGCAAACATATCCTCTATTTCAGCTAAAAACTGATGAAGGTTTAAATTATTTTTAGATAGCTTCATGCCTCCCGCTTCAACTTTGGAAAGGTCAAGCACCTGATTAATTAGAGATAATAAATGCTCTCCACTGCGCTGAATGATATTGAGGTTATCTTTTTGTTCAGTTAACAGATTCGTATCCTGATTCATCAGTTGCGAGAAACCGAGAATGGCGTTCAGGGGAGTTCGCAATTCGTGACTCATGTTGGCAAGGAAAGTGCTTTTGGCGAGGTTGGCGGCAACTGCTGCTTCTTTCGCTCGTTCGAGTTCTGCTTCAACTTTTTTGCGCGCGCTGATATCTCGTCCTACCGCCTGGAATTCAACAATGCAACCGGAATTATCAAATATCCCTCGGTTAACCCACTGCGTCCAACGCACTTGGGAGCTAACAATCACCCGATTTTCAATTGTGACAACGGGATTTTCTGGGCTAATGGAATTGACGACTCGGGTTACATATTCGCGGTCTTCTTCAAACACGACAGGTTCGTAGCGATGCCCGATGAGTTGTTCCCTTGTCAGTCCAAAAAATCGACAGAAGCCTTCATTAACAAAAGTAACGGTACCATCTGGCAGATAGCGGGCAATCAGTTCTGTCTGGTCTTCCAGAATACCAAGGTAGCGTGCCTCGCTCTGCTGCAGAGCCTCTTCGATTTTTTGGCGCTCGCGAATTTCCTGTTCTAAACGGACATTTTCAATGACCGTAATCTGTGCTTGCTGGCGTGAGCTAATATCTTGAAAAGCTGCGATCGCATACTCTACACTACCCGTCTCATCAAAAATTGGCGTGCTAGTTACTTCTAAGGGAACGATTCGCTCACTGTAGTGCAGTTCCAAATCATCCGCCCATGTTTTTTCACCGCGAAGCGATCGCACCAAGGGTAGCTGTTCCACTGGATACATCTCCCCAGTGCCTGCCCGATAAACGTGATAGGTTTTTGAGAGTTGCTCGATTTCGGCTTTGGGTAAATCTTGAATATTCAGTAACTGCTGTGAAACTGGATTGGCGTAAACCAGTTGTCCTTTGGCGTCGTGAACGGATATGCCAAAAGGAATAGCGTTAAGGAATTTATTCAGGCGATTTTGCGTCGATTGTACTTGGGTGTAGAGTCTGGCGTTGGTAAGGGCGATCGCCGCCTGAGTTGAAAGTAATTGAATCACTTGCAGGCGATCGGGTGTAAAAACGCCATCTGCTAAATTATTTTCCAAGTAAACAATGCCAATTAATTGCCCTTGATTGAGCAGAGGGGCGCAAAGGATAGACTTGGGCTGCTGTGTTTTGATATAAGCATCTTGGGTAAATCGGCCTTCACGGGCAACATTGGTTTCAATCAGTCCTTGTTTAGTCCTCTCAACATAGTGAATAATCGACAAAGGAAGACAGGTTTCTATAGGAGTCGATTGCAACACCATCACTTGATTTGAGTTAGCCTCACCTGACGCTTCGACTCGCAGTTGTCCTTGAGACTCTAAAATTAGATAGCCAGTTTCTGCCCCGCAGCTTTCCAGCAGGATTCTCATCAAAGTCGTGAGGAGTTTATCCAACTCAATTTCACTAGCAATTGCCCCAGATGCTTTCATCAAGGCTGCCAAATCCAGGAGCTCACCTGAAGTGCTGCTAGATGTATCAGACAGGTTGCTGCGCGAATTTATGGACATATTGAGTTTCGTAAAACGCTTTAAAAGTTCTGGATACTGTCGTTTTAAATCAGTCAATTTAGCTGTTGCACCCCAACGTAAATAGCAGTAGTAAGCATTTGTCATATAGGCTTGGGCAACTTGCTCTTTTCCCCAAGCGATGTAGAATTTGGCAGCTAGTTCATTAGCCAAAGCCTCTTCGTTGATGTAGTCATGTTCTTTGGCTAAGGCAATGGCGCGATCGTAGTAGTCGATCGCCCTAGCATTTTCACCCAAAACTCGATATCGCTCTGCCTCCACTAGATAGAATTTATGGAGGTGAGTCATCGGAGCAAACTCCGCCCATTTTTGGATTTTTTTCTGGTTGGCTTTCACCTTCTGGAGGATGAGTTTTTGCTCGGATTTTGGTGCGTCAGAATAGATAGCCAGATAAACTAAAGAATTGTAGAAATGGTAGAGAGGAATAGTACCTACAGCGCTATCGCTATATTTTTCGGCTGATTTAGCATTTTCTATAGCTTGCTGATAGTCTTGAAAAAGATAGCAGAGAAATAGCTTGTAAAAATAGAGGGAATGACAAAGATTTTGAGCCTTCGCCTCTATATGCAGAGGTAACATTTTTGTTTCGTCATAGCTTTCACCGATTAAACGGCATTTATCTTCAGCCTGCCCCATCAAGTTCAATACAACCTGTCGATTGAGTTGGTTGTAGTAATATGATGTTTCTTGCTTCAGTTGGCTGAGGGTATTACTGTACATTGCCATCTCTCGCTCGACTGTTGCCAATTCCTTACCCAATACATAGGAATGGTAGGAGTATACGCAGGCCGAATAAGCTGCATATTCTAAATCTCCAGTTTCTAGGGCGATCGAGTAAGCATTCTGCAAAGGGTTTAAAGTTTCCCTAAGATGATCTTTCCAATGTTTGACAAAGTAATTAACAATAAATATGGTTCTGGCTTTGACTTCTTTAGCATTAAACTTATCGAGTAACAAGAGAGCAAGTTGTCCAAATTGATAGCCAGTCTCAATGTCTCCTACGGTTTCTCCAGACAGAATCAGTCCGTAAGTAGCATAGGCACAAGAAGACACAGAAGTATTCCCGTATTTGATGGATAAATTGACCTGTTTAAACGCCATTAGCGGTAGCAAGTCAGGTGTGGAAAAATGGGCAGCGGACACTATACCTGATAAGATACGCATAGCTGCCAACTTATAAGGATCGGTCATCACTGGTAAGTCGATTAAGTCCTCGATTCGCTTCCCTGCTAAACTTAACTTAGTCTTCACCAGTTCAAAGAAAATATTTAATTTTGTTGGTTTTTGGGGAAAGCGAATTCCCAACATCTTTAATACTAAAAGGGCCGTATCTATCGCTGCTAACGGTTGGTTTTGTGCTGTATAGGCTTGAATCTTGACTTCATAGACTTTCACTTTGTCCAGCAATGAAGTAGCTTGTTGAAGCACTAGGTCAGCCAATTTTTCCATTTCCTCAACATGACTACTCAAGATAGCAGCTTCTACTGTTTCCACATACAGTGCCAGAGTGAGGTCATACTGACGAAGCCAACTATCTGTACTCAGCCAATTTATACCAATTATTAAGTAATTCCAGGCTGGTTTCCAAGCTGCTGATGCCTTCGCTTTTTTGCCAGCAATCAGATTTAATTGAGCAAGTTTATCTCTTTCTAACAGGATGTCAATTGCTTCTATACCGAAGTTTAGTTGATTGACAATATCAAAAACCTTTTGTGGGAGTACCTGGGGTGGTGTATTTTGTAACAACAGTTGCCCGACTTTCCAGTGAACCGCTTGCTTGTCGTCTGGGAGAATTAGGGAATAGGCGGCTTGCTGGATGCGATCGTGAGCAAATTTATAAATAATTTTTAATGCGTTTGTATCTCTGTCTGTTTTCAGGAATTTGTAATCATCTCCAAGGGGTAATATCAATCCTCCTTGAATAGCATTCCATAATTCATCAGCCGTTTCTTTTTGAGAAGTTTCATTAATAATTGAAAGGGTTGGTAAATCAAATTGGTTGCCAATGCAAGCGGCTAATCGTAAAACTTTTTGTGCTGATTCTGATAAGGTTTGAATTTGCTCTGCCATGAACTCAACAACGTTATCAGTAATATTCCTAGTTATAATTTGCTCTAAATCCCAATGCCAAGCCCCAGCATTCAAATCAAAATTCAGCAATTGCTCTGTATAAAGCGACTTGAGAAACTCTTTGATAAAAAAGGGATTTCCTTGTGTTTTTTGCCAAACCAACTCGGCTAATCTTTGCGTAGGGACGCATTCGGTTTTCAGCGTATCCACAATGAATTCATTAACCTGGTTTAAATTTAAGGGTGAAAGAGAGAGATGATTAATTACTACTCCCTGTTTTTTCATCTCAGATAAAGTCAGCATAGTAGGATGATTTGCCCTGACTTCGTTATCACGATAAGCTCCGATTACAAACAGATATTGAGTAGTAAAATCGGTCATTATCAACTGGATTAATTGTAACGTAGCGCTGTCTGTCCACTGAAGGTCGTCTAGGAATAGGACGAGGGGATGTTCTTTTTGGCAAAAAAGTTTAATAAAGTTTTGAAAAGCTAAATTAAAGCGATTTCTGGCTTCTGTTGCAGGTAATTCGGGAACTGGACTCTGTTTGCCAATAATCAGTTCCACTTCGGGAATGACATCAATAATAATTTGTCCGTTGATGCCTAATGCACGCCGAATCTTCTCTCGCCACTGTTGTAATTGGGGTTCAGTTTCGGTGAGCAATTGCCGCACCAATTCTTGGAAGGCAGCGACTAAAGCTTGATAGGGAATATCGCGTTGCAACTGGTCAAATTTACCTGCAATAAAGTAGCCACTTTTTTGAGTGATGAGCTTATACAATTCCTGAACTAAAGCTGATTTCCCAATACCAGAGTATCCAGAAATTAGCATGAGTTCAGTTTTTCCTTGTATCGGCAGATGTTGTGACTGAGTGGTCGTTGGGTTGCTCGCCCCTACTTGTTTCTCTTCTCCAGAAGCTACGCGATAAAATGCAGTCAATAAAGAGTCAATCTGTGATTCTCTTCCGTACAGTTTTTGAGGGAGTTGCAATTGAGGAGAAATATCTTGGTAGCCCAAGGAAAAATTTTGAAATTTACGACTTCTAAATTGAGCGAGACAAGTTTTTAAATCGGCATTGATTTTCCAAGCAGTTTGATATCTATTTTCCGCAGTTTTTGCCATTAATTTCATGACAATTTCTGAGACATTCAAGGGAATTTGTGGATTAATTTCATGAGGTGGAGTGGGTTGTTTGGCAATATGGCAATGGACTAACTCAAGTGCATCGACGGATGTAAAAGGCAACTGGTTGGTTAGTAGTTCATAGAAAGTAACGCCAACAGAATAAAAGTCAGTGCGGTAGTCTATCACTCGATTCATCCTGCCTGTTTGTTCTGGAGATATATAAGCCAATGTCCCTTCTAGAAGATTAGGACTTTTGAGGCTCGGATTCTCTTGGGATAGGATGCTAGATAAGCCAAAGTCAATAATTTTTAATTGTCCGGTTTCAGGATTCAAGACAATGTTAGATGGATTGATATCTTTGTGAATGACCTTTTTTTGATGAACTTTGCCTAACGCATCTGTGATTTGGATGGCTAGGTGGAGAAACTCTGGTAAACCAAAGGGACGGCCATCCAGCATGATTTTTAAGGACTCTCCTCCAAAATCTTCCAACAACATGACTTGTGTGTTTTCGTATTTTCGTAGTTCGTAGGCTTTAATCGTTTCCTCTAGGTTGAGACGGCGAGTGATTTCGTATTCCTGCTGATAGCGGTAGAGTTCGGCTGGTGTGGGGTAATCCTCTTTGAGGAGTTTCAAAATCAAAGGTTGCTGATTTGATTTGAAGATGCCTCGGTATACGAGGGAATTCGCACTTTCGTAGATTTGCTTGACTATTGTGATATCTGGCAGTGAAATCATGTTGGGAATTATTGCTGCCTAAAAAAGTTGACTATACAAATAAATATAACATGGCGAGGAGCGGGTGAGAGGAGCAGTAAACTGGCTGCGAATATACATCCTTGCCTTACACCCCCTACAAGTCCGGATGTTTTATTATTTCTTTTTTGCTCTGGACTTACTTACGCTATATTTAGGGTACAAGTGTACTGGCACTTGAAGGGTCTAGCTATTGTCCGATCGCCAAAAATGAAAAATTTATGAACGGACAATAATTAATGATAAAATAGCTTAAGGATTCAGCTCCCCAATTGTGGTAATCTGACAAAAATCCACTTTCATTCTCGATCGAGTGCGTGCAGCTATGCGAATCGGTAAAATATTACAAAAGTTTCTGCTTTTCACAATAGCGTTATTTTTCGCAGTATCGCTGTTAATTAAAGTTACTAAATTTAACAATTATTTCGGCATCAACCGTGCCGATACAGAAGTTAAAGTTGTTGCCCTTACCTACGACGACGGGCCCTATCCTCCCTATACAAATCAGCTTTTAGATATCTTAGACCGCTATCAAGTTAAAGCAACTTTTTTTGAAATCGGCCGCAATATTGAGAAACATCCAGAAATCGTGAAAATGATTGTCGCGAGGGGAGATGAGTTGGCAAACCATTCCTACTCTCACAAAGATATGATGTTTAAACCCCAGAAATTTTTGCTGTCTGAGATAGAAAAAACAGACAAACTTTTGCAGGAAGTTGGGGTTAAGCAAGACAGTATTAGTTTTCGGCCGCCTTGGGGTAGGCGATTTGTAGTTTTGTCTTATTTGCTATCCCAAATGCACAAAAAACTCATAATGTGGGATGTGGATTCCCAAGATTATGAAAAAACACTCACGGCGGAAGATATCGCAAATCGGGTGATTGAAAATGTGCGATCGGGTTCGATTGTGGTGATGCACGACGGCGGGGGCGATCGCTCTAAAACCGTAGCAGCAACTGAAATGATTGTCAAGGATTTGCAGTCGAAAGGTTACGAATTTAAAACTGTTTCTGAGTTGTTGAAATAGCAATAGGGCGCGTCAGCCACAATTATTTTCGCGACAAATCCACAATCTCATACTGACGCATCAGGGAATAAATGGTGCGTCAGAATTACTCTTTCCGTGCCGATGTAAAATTTCAAACCTGACGCACCCTACCAGAATTAATAACAAAGATAGTTGGCCACGTAATTAGCAATTTTTATGCTGCCGCCCGATCGCCCCATTTTTTCTAAGCCATTTTTAACACAACTTGCTAAATATTTATCATCTTGCAAAGTGCGATCGACTGCCAAAGCAGCTTCCTTGATAATACAAGAATTGGCCGGTTGTGGGCCAATAACCTGCACCGAATCACCTAAAAGCCGATTTTGAGCCTCCGCAAACCGATAGGTAAAGGCAGGGCCGTTTCCCGGTACTGCAATTACAGGTTTTCCCAAGCCCACAGCTTGTTCGACAGCAGTTCCAGTCATCCCAATTACTAAACTAGACTGCTGCAAAATATCGGTGAAAGCATCGGCTGAGCACATCACTTCGACTAATTTTTCTTCACCAAAAGACCGTTTGATTGCTGGAAAAATGAGCTTGCCAGATCGGTGTTGCCATCCAGAGCGCACCGCAATATCATCTAATTGAGGTATCAAATTCGGAACTAAAGCTGCCCGAAACTGCACCGATACAGTAGAGTTACTAGAAATTTCTTTAACCAGTTCCAGGAGCAAAATGAGGTTGTTAGTAGCTTCTGGGAGGCGAGAACCGGGGAGAAGGGCGATCGTCCGAACTCCGGGTATTAACTGCAAATCTTTGCCCGTAGAATTGAGGTTGTCCATGACTGGATTGCCGACAAATTGAGCTTTCTTTAAACCCTGTCGGTTTAAGTCAGCAGCAGTCAAAGCATCTCTAGTAAAAACCGCCAGACATTTCTCTGAGCAAAGCAACTGCCACAAGATGAAACCCAAATCGACTCGCCCCTCGTAATAACTAGAATGGGCCGATAGAAAAATTATATAGGGGCGGTTGCTGGCATGGGCGATCGCCGCCGCGACAATATCCCCAGTCGCCACCACCAAATCGCAGTGGCGCGAATGCCTCCAAACAGCCTGCAATTGCTGCCAAGTCAAAGCAATTAGCCCCGCCCCAATATCTTTGAGGAAAAACAGGGGATTCATGTAAAAAACTCCCCCAGACGGCATTTGACTCGTGGGCCCAATAATTGGCACGGTCGATCGGCTGTAAGCAGCCCCGTCACCGACAACCGGCATCGCCGAAACATCAATATCCACGCCAGATGCTCTCAAAGCTTTGAGAATTTGACAGTTAATCGCGTCTTCCCCGTGGCCGTTGCTGAGGAAAAGTATCCCCTTCGATTTCATAAAATCCAATCAAGATCAGGCTTTTTAAACTCATTTGCGCGATCGCTACCTGCCGACAGGCTACGATTTTGTTACTCTAATTTAAATACCTTGTGGAAGTGAAACAGCGTGAATATTGAAATTGGGCGGGGCAAAAGTGCTCGCCGAGCTTACGGCATAGATGAAATCGCGCTCGTACCAGGACAGCGCACCCTCGACCCGAGTTTGGCAGATACCAAGTGGCAGATTGGTGGGATCGATCGAGAAATCCCGATCATCGCCAGCGCAATGGATGGAGTAGTCGATGTCCGCATGGCCATTTTGCTGTCGGAATTGGGAGCACTGGGCGTGCTCAACCTAGAAGGAATTCAAACCCGCTATGCCGACCCCCAGCCAATATTAGAGCGCATCGCCAGTGTCGGGAACCACGAATTTGTTTCCCTGATGCAGCAACTCTATGCCGAACCCATCAAGCCAGAATTAATCGACCTGAGAATTAAAGAAATTAAAGCTGGAGGAGGGATTGCCGCCGTCAGCGGTACACCAGCCGGCGCGAGCAAATACGGCCGGACGGTTGCTGAATCTGGAGCCGATATATTTTTTGTCCAAGCAACTGTAGTCTCGACAGCTTTCCTTTCCCCTGAATCAATCTCATCTTTAGATTTGACACAATTCTGTCAAGAGATGCCGATACCAGTAATTTTGGGTAACTGCGTCACCTACGAAGTCGCCCTGAATTTAATGAAAACTGGCGCTGCGGGCATTCTCGTGGGCATTGGGCCGGGGGCTGCTTGCACATCTAGGGGGGTATTGGGTGTCGGCGTTCCCCAAGCCACAGCGGTAGCAGACTGCGCCGCCGCGCGGGACGACTACTATCGCGAAACTGGCAAATATGTGTCGGTGATTGCTGACGGCGGTTTAATTACTGGTGGCGATATCTGCAAGTGCATTGCCTGCGGTGCCGATGGAGTGATGATTGGTTCGCCCTTTGCCAGGGCCGCCGAAGCTCCCGGCCGCGGCTTTCACTGGGGAATGGCGACTCCCAGCCCGGTTTTGCCGCGCGGCACTCGCATTCGCGTGGGGACTACGGGTACTGTGGAGCAAATTTTGCGGGGGCCTGCGGTGCTAGATGACGGTACGCACAACTTGCTCGGAGCTCTAAAAACTAGCATGGGTACCTTGGGCGCTAAGGATATTAAGGAGATGCAGCAAGTGGAAGTGGTAATTGCTCCTTCTCTGCTGACTGAGGGTAAAGTCTATCAAAAAGCTCAGCAGTTGGGCATGGGTAAGTAGATTTACCGATCAAATACCAGCATACCTTGACAAAATTTGTTCAAGAGTCTCGAAATTTACAGAATATTGTGGAATTATCGAGAAGGAGATGTCACAATAGAAGAAGCGGAGACGAATGTTTCCGTTCACTCCTCACACCACACTCCGCCCGGACTACTGTTCGGGCGGTTCCTTTTTTGACGGAAATCTTGGCTCTTGCTTACTAGATACAGAACTGAGGCTTTTAGCTCCGGAGAGGGGGAGAGTGGGAGAGTGGGAGAGTCTGGGAGTGGGAGAATTTTTTTCTAGATAAGTGCATTCTGCCTTCGGAAACATCAGTGCCTTGTTCGTTCAGAAACCTTGTGCCTTCTTCCTTCTACCGTCTTCCCTCTTCCTTCTACCGTGTTCCTTCTTCCTTCAGAAGCGTTCTGTTAAAATCGTTGACGCAAGTGGTTACATTTTTTGCTAGACTTGTTATCCGAGAAATAGTATTTACAAGGATGGCTAGGGATGTCAGCAGCCGCGCAAGTAACCGACTCTACCTTTAAGCAGGAAGTGCTCGATAGCGAAGTTCCAGTTCTAGTGGATTTTTGGGCTCCCTGGTGCGGGCCCTGTCGGATGGTGGCGCCCGTCGTAGACGAAATTGCCCAGCAATATGAAGGGCAGGTCAAGGTAGTAAAAGTTAATACCGACGAGAATCCTAACGTGGCCAGCCAATACGGTATCCGCAGCATTCCGACGCTGATGATATTTAAGGGCGGTCAACGTGTGGATATGGTTGTTGGGGCAGTTCCTAAAACTACTCTGGCCAACACTCTGGAAAAGTACATTTAACCCAACTGCGAGCGGTTTCGCGCTGTTCTTTTTGGGCCGCGAAAGCTCACTCGCTTCAGAACCGGGGCAAAGCTACTGGAAAAGTTATTAGTTGCCAGCAGGGCAATTTGCTGGTGGCTATTAGCTTATAACTTTGGCTTGCCCCTTAATTTTTAGTAGAGACAATTTGTTATCGTTTCGGAAAAATTCATGATTCGTTCTGGGTCTGGTCAAGGTTTTGAGTCCCTCCAAGCTGAAGTGATGGATTTGCTCGATCGCTTGCCAATGTTGAAGCACTCTGAGTGGATCGAACGATCGCTCTCTACTATAGTGCAAATGGCCAGAGAGGAGCTCGATCGCCTAGACTTGAAGATTATTGCGGCGGCGCTCCGAGATATGGAGAGCGCTTTTGAGCTGTTTTATCCTTACCGCCACGTTCGCAAAATTGTGATTTTTGGTTCGGCGAGGGTGTCACCCCAATCGGCAGAATATTTGATGGCTAGAGACTTTGCGCGCGCGATCGCCCAGCAGGGGTTTATGGTGATTACTGGCGGCGGCGGGGGAATTATGCAGGCGGGGAACGAGGGGGCGACTGCGGAACGTTCTTTTGGACTGAACATTCAGTTACCTTTCGAGCAGAGTTCTAATCCTTTCATTGCGGGCGATCCCAAATTGCTCAATTTTAAATATTTTTTCACTCGTAAGTTATTTTTTCTCCGGGAGAGCGATGCTTTGGCTCTGTTTCCGGGCGGTTTCGGCACTCTGGACGAGGCTTTTGAGTGTCTGACTTTGACTCAAACTGGCAAGTTCGGGCCGGCTCCTGTGGTATTGATCGATCGACCGGGAGGAGATTATTGGCACGATTGGAATTATTTTGTGCAAAAACAATTGCGGGGCCGGGGTTTGATTTCAGCCGACGATCGCAGCCTGTATACGATTACTGACGATATCAATGTCGCTTGCGAGACTATTGGTAGTTTTTATCTGGTTTATCACTCCTGCCGCTACGTGCGCGAAAAACTGGTAATTCGCTTGAAAACAGAGCTTTCTGATGAGAATGTCGATCGGCTAAATACTGATTTTAGCGATATTGTTGTCACCGGAAAAATTGAAAAAAGTCAAGCTTTGGAACCGGAAATAGGAGATGCGACTTTCGATCTGCCGCGCCTGACTTTGCATTTCAACCAGCGGGATTTGGGGCGGCTTTATCAGCTAATTGCTGCTATAAATCAAATGGGTGCAGCTTCGCCGGCGGCGGCACATCCAGAAAAAAAGTAGTTATTAGTCGTCAGTCATTACTAATTTTAAATATCGGTGAGATTAGAGAGAAGTTTGACAACTTGTATTTTGACAAAAGCGATCGGCTGAGATAAGTTTTTGTAAAAAGTAAATAAAAAAGCGTCCAAGAGCCGAAGAAAATCTTGTCAATACCTTGATGGCGTTGTTTGGGAAAAAAACAGCAAAATGCTAGACCTGCTGCTAATTGCAATTTTGGGATTTCTCGGCAGTTTCGGTCACTGCGCTGGGATGTGCGGCCCGCTGACAATGGCGTTTTCTCTTTCTAATTCCCGCAACGATAAATTAGCTGCTTTCCGCTTTCATTTGCTGCTAAATTTGGGGAGAATTGCTGCTTACGCTTTGGTTGGTGCTGCAATTGGCGGGCTGGGTTCGGTGTTAATTGCTGGCGGACTTTTGGCAGGTACGGGTAGCGAATTGCGGCGCGCGATCGCACTTCTAACGGGCACTATGCTGATTTGGTTCGGAGTAGGGCAAATTCAACCGAACTTACTGCCGGGATTGCCCCGATTGCAGCCGCTTTCGCACGATCGAGTCGGACAAGCAATGAGCAAGCTTTCGGCACAAAAAAACTGGTGGGTGCCGATTGCTTTGGGTTTGCTTTGGGGTTTGATTCCCTGCGGTTTCCTCTACGCAGCCCAGATTAAGGCGGCGGAAACCGGAAACCCGGTTTTGGGTGCGGCGACGATGCTGGCTTTTGGACTCGGCACGCTGCCAACTATGCTGGGAGTGAGTTTTTTTGCTGGCAGATTGAGCGCGGACAAGCGCAGTCAACTGTTTCGCATGAGTGGGTGGTTGACTGTGGCGATCGGGATTCTTACCCTGCTGCGAACCGATGAAATGGTCGATTTTACCGGCCACGCAGCGCTGCTGTGCTTGACGCTAGCACTTTTGGCGCGTCCGGTGAGCAAGTTTTTACCGCAACTGCTGCGCTACCGCCGCGCTTTGGGTGTGGGCGCGTTTGTTCTAGCAGTCGCCCACACGTTTCATATGCTGGATCATACGCTGCGATGGAATTTTGATGCTGTGTCCTTCATGTTGCCGCAGCATCAGTTGGGAATGAGGGCTGGGATGATGGCGTTGCTGTTGATGTTGCCGGCGGCGGTTACAAGTTGCGATCGCATTCAAAATTATTTAGGCCAACTGTGGCGAATGCTTCACCTGTTAAGCGTTCCAGCTTTCTTGCTGTGCGCTGTACACGCTGTACTCATCGGTTCCCACTATCTCGGCGGCTTTGAATCGACGGCGGTTAATCAATTGCTGACAGCCGTGTTAGCGGTGGTTGCGGTGTTAGTTATGTTTGTGCGATCGCGCTTTTTTTGGTCAATTTTATCACTGGACAAGTTCTATGTTTCACCTGTCAAACAAAAGTAAAAGTTTAGGATTGTTAGTTTTTTGGGGATTGCTAATTGAAGCAGCAATTCCGACTGCGCCGCAGTTAAACTCGATTTCAGTTTGGGCGCACCAAGTCGAAGTCTCGGAAGATGTAGCCGCTACCTTTCACCTAGAACCAAACCACAACCCCCGCGCCGGACAGCCTGCCAGAGTGTGGTTTGCGCTGACTCGCCGGGGCGGCAAAATTATCCCTTTAGAGCAGTGCAATTGCAAATTAGCGGTTTATCCAAAAGAGCGCCAAGAAGGGGATAAGCCACTGATGCAGCCGCCTTTAAAAGCCATATCAGCCGAGAAATATCAAGGGATTCCCGGAGCTGATATCGTGTTTCCCAAGGCTGGCATTTACCAGCTTGACTTGAGCGGAACAGCCAAAAAACCAGCTAATTTTCAACCGTTTAAACTGAGTTACACTGTCAGCGTTAGGTAATACCATTTGAGATTTTAAGGACTGATTCTGGAGAGATTTTATGTAAATTAACTGCCGAGAGCGTCGAGAGCGCCGAGGGGAGAAAAGAAGAGAAAGATTGAGAGCAAGTTTTCTATTTTAAGTTAAGGTGGACACGCGACATGTAATTTAGTTAAATTACTATTATAGCAACTACCAAGAGGCTTAGGACGTGCTTAATTGCTGAAACCATTGATCTTATTGATTTTATTGCGCTTGGCTTCTTCCTTCTTCCTTAAAACAGCAAATCTTAATTTTTAATAAAGATAAGTCGGTGCATTCTGCACTAATTAAATTTCTGCGCTACCTTGTCAGTGTCCATTATGAAATTTGTGCAAGCTAACGTCTCTGGAACTGACCAAAGGATATAACGATGGATATCTTATCTAACACCGTGGCCCTATCGCGGATGCAATTTGCGCTAACCGCCATATTCCATATGCTGTGGCCAGTTCTGACTACAGGAATGGGAATTTATCTGGTAATTGTTGAAGGCATATGGCTGAAAACTCGCAATCCTGACTACTACCATCATGCTCGTTTCTGGTCTAAACTCTACGTCCTCAACTTCGGTATTGGAGTAGCTTCAGGAATTCCGATGGAATTTCAGTTTGGCACGAATTGGGCACCATTTTCTGAAGCTGTTGGTGACTTTTTTGGCAGTATTTTGGGCTTTGAAGCTTCAATGGCATTTATGCTAGAAGCTGGCTTTTTAGGCATTATGCTGTTTGGTTGGGAGCGCGTTCACCCGATCGTTCATTATTTCGCTACAATCATGGTAGCCTTCGGCGCTAACCTATCCACAGTCTGGATTTTAGTCGCTAACTCTTGGCTGCAAACTCCTGCGGGTGGAGAAATGGTCAATGGCAAGTTTATTGTCAGCGATTACTTTCAAGCAATTATGAACCCGTTCGCATTAAACAGCATTCTTCATATGTTTTTTGCGACGTTAGAAACTTCGCTGTTTGTCATTGGGGGAATTAGCGCTTGGTACATTCTCAATAAGCGCAACCAAGCCTTTTTTTCCAAGTCTTTAAAAATTGCCATAGCGACCGCAATCGCCGTTGCACCTTTGCAAATATACATCGGACATTTGAGTGCCGAACAAGTTTATCACTATCAACCCACTAAATTAGCAGCAATCGAAGCTAAGTGGGAAACTTCACCAGCGGGAGAGTCCGCAGATTGGACTTTGCTAGCTTTGCCTAATGAAAAAGCCCAAAAAAATGACTGGGAAATTAGCATTCCCAATGGCTTAGGATACATTCTGGAATTCAAACCAAATCTCTCGGAACCCGTACTCGGATTGAAGGAATGGAAGCCAGAAGATAGACCGCGGATGGTGGGTTTAATCTACTATTGTTTTCGCATAATGTCCGGGATTGGATTCTTCTTTTTAGGACTGATGCTTTTCAGTATAATTCAGTGGCTGCGAGGCAAACTTTCTGCTGAAAATATTAGCAGTCAACCTTGGCTGATGCGCGCTTGGGTATTAGCTGCTCCCCTAGGATATATTGCTGTAGAATCGGGTTGGATTGTCCGCTGTGTCGGCAGGCAACCTTGGGCTTTATACGGGCAAATTCGCACTGCTGATGCGGTGTCAAACATCCCCGCCAGCAATGTGTTAACTTCTCTCAGTTTCTTTGCCGTTGTTTATAGCTTTTTGTTTGTTTGTGCCTTGTATTTTGGCAGCAGAATTATCCGCCAAGGGCCTAATTTAACTCTGCCGGTACCGGGATTAGACAATGAACCTGCAATCGAAAGTCAACCTGCAGAACACATTCCCGATCAACGTCCCGTAGAAGCACAACAATAGGAGATTTTATGCAAGCTTTGGAGCATTTTCTTCCACAAGTTTGGTTTGTGGTTTTGGCTTTATTTCTCCTGCTATATGTCATGCTAGACGGTTTTGACTTAGGAGTAGGAATCCTGTCTCTGACTGCTGATGACGAGGAGCGCAGGGGCATTTTAATGACGAGTTTGGGTAACGTTTGGGATGCTAACGAAACTTGGCTGGTGTTGATGGGAGGCGCTTTATTTGGCGCATTTCCCCTCGCTTACGGTACGATTTTGACAGCGCTGTATATACCGATTTGCATGATGCTTTTTGGTTTGATATTTCGGGCTGTCGCCTTTGAATTTCGCGAGCATTCTAATCGCAAATTATTCTGGAATTATGCCTTTGGTGCTGGCAGTTTTTTAGCAGCTTTAGCTCAAGGCTTTGCCCTCGGTGCGGTGCTCGAAGGCATTGCGGTTGACGAAGCCGGTCACTTTGTGGGGACTACTTGGGACTGGCTGGATTGGCGATCGATCTTGGTTGCTTTGACGCTGATTCAAGGCTATGTTTTGATCGGTTCAACCTATCTAATTATGAAAACGGAGGGCGAACTGCAAACAAATCACTATCGCACGGCTAAAATTGCGGCGGTGACAACTTTAATCGGAGCAGTTTTAATTACGATCGCCACTCCGATTTTTTACGAAAGTGCTAGATCCAGGTTGTTCGATAAACCGCTAGTTTATGTGTTTGCCACGATTCCTTTGCTGGGAGTGCTGTTGGTGGGGCTGCTGCTGAAAAGTCTCGAAAACAAAGAAGAACGCACGCCGTTGGTCTGGACGATTCTGATTTTTTTGCTTACTTTCATCGGCTTGGGATTGATTGTTTTTCCCTACATTATTCCCTCACAAATCACGATTTACCAAGCCGCAGCTTCGCCCAGCGCCCTAGTATTTATGATTGTGTTCATGGGCGTTCTGCTCCCGATTATGATTTTTTACAACATCTACAATTATGTTGTGTTTCGGGGTAAGGTTGTCGGCGGCCACTACGGAGAATAAAGCATAATACAACCGCAAATATACGCAGATAGTATCAAGTTTATATACTGGTTAATCTGCGTATATTTGCGGTTAAAAATTACAAATTATTGTTTTATGATACCATAATAACTTACGAAACCATACCATAGCGCCAATCGGGAAAGGAACTGGTTGAGAATTAGCGATCGCACCTCATGCGATTTGAGATTTGAAATTTGAGATTGAACTCACGGATGAGTCCGGGGGCTTGTCACCACATTGCTTGATTGTCAAATAATAGTTGATAAACATAGGGAAAAAATTACAGTTAATTCTGTACCTAGCGAGGGTGCAGAGTTTGCGATCGCTATCTTTGTCAAATAATAAAATACAATGGAATAGAAGGTTTTAATTTAACTGTTTTATAATAAAGGGTTAATAAGTTATGGATGCGATCGCAAATTTGTCAGGTTATGAGATTACAGAGAAACTTTATGTAGGTACACGTACCTTAGTCTATCGAGGCATCCGTACCCGTGACCAATACCCTGTCGTCGTCAAACTGCTGCGAAACAAATACCCCACATTCAACGAGCTCGTCCAGTTTCGCAACCAATATACCATTGCCAAAAATCTCGACTTCCCTCACCTCGTCAAACCCCTGACGCTGGAAGTATACCAGAATAGCTATGTCCTAGTAATGGAAGACTTTGGCGGAGTCTCCCTATCTACTTATATCAAAACCGGAACAAATAAAACCGAACCATCTCAATTTTTACCTTTAGCAGAATTTCTCCAAATCTCCATACAACTAACAGACATTATTCACTATCTATACCAAAAGCGAGTCATTCACAAAGATATTAAACCCGCTAATATTCTCATTAATCCAGACACCAAACAAATCCAACTAATTGACTTTAGTATTGCCTCCCTCCTACCACGAGAAACCCAAGAAATACAGAATCCCAATATCTTAGAAGGAACATTAGCCTATCTCTCTCCCGAACAAACAGGACGGATGAATCGAGGCATTGACTATCGTAGTGACTTTTATTCCCTGGGTGTGACTTTTTATGAATTGTTGACAGGAAGGTTGCCATTTATCTCAGATGATCCGATGAAATTGGTGCATTTTCATCTCGCCACACCGTCGAAACCGATCCATCAAATAAATCCAGAGATACCCCTAATTTTATCGCAACTTGTCAGTAAGCTGATGGCAAAAAATGCAGAAAAACGCTATCAAAGTGCATTAGGACTCAAGCAGGATTTAGAGATTTGTTTAGTTCAGTTACAAAAAACAGGCCAGATAGAATGTTTTGAACTCGGAAAGCGAGATATTAGCGATCGCTTTACTATCCCCGAAAAGCTCTACGGTAGAGAAAAAGAAGTTGAAACCTTATTAGCTGCCTTTGAGCGAGTCAGCACAGGTAGCACCGAAATGATGCTAGTAGCCGGTTTTTCGGGAATTGGGAAAACCGCCGTTGTCAATGAAGTTCATAAACCCATTGTCCGTCAGCGCGGTTATTTTATCAAAGGCAAATACGATCAATTTCAACGCAACATTCCCTTCAGTGCCTTTGTGCAAGCCTTCCGCGACTTAATGGGTCAATTACTATCAGAATCCGATACCCAATTGCAAAAATGGAAAACCCAGATTTTATCAGCAGTGGGAGACAACGGACAAGTCTTGATTGATGTGATTCCTGAGTTAGAAGGTATAATTGGCGCTCAACCTCCTGCAACAGAATTGTCAGGAAGTGCCGCCCAAAATCGCTTTAATCTGATCATGCAGAAATTCGTGCAAGTTTTCACGAGCAAAGAACATCCTTTAGTGATGTTTTTGGATGACTTGCAATGGGCGGATTCAGCCTCCCTGAATTTGCTACAATTATTGATGATGGATACAGGATATTTATTAGTATTGGGGGCCTATCGAGATAATGAAGTTTCGCTTGTGCATCCATTTATCTTAACAGTGGATGAGATAGTTAAAAATGGGGCAACAGTTAATAGGATTTATTTGCAACCGTTAAGCGAAACCGATATAAATTTGTTGGTGGTGGATACGCTGAATTGCGAATCATCACTGGCCCCACCTTTGACAAAATTAGTATATCAAAAAACTCAGGGAAATCCTTTTTTTGCTACTCAGTTTCTCAAGGCATTAAATGACGAGCAGCTAATTAGCTTTAATTGGGATATTCGGCATTGGCAGTGTGATATTGCCCAAGTTAAAGCCTTAGCGATTACTGATGATGTCGTTCAATTCATGGCTTGGCAATTGCAGAAGTTGCCGCCAGAAACTCAGGAGGTTCTCACATTAGCTGCGTGTATAGGATCGCACTTTGATTTGAATACGTTAGTAATTGTCAGTGAGCAATCTGCGGGAATGACGGCTACGGCTTTATGGAAAGCATTGCAGGAAGGTTTGGTGATTCCCACGACCAAAATCTATAAGTTCTTTACCCAATCGGATAGTAATGAAGTTTTCAATTCTTCAGCTAATCCAACTTATCGATTTTTACACGATCGCGTCCAGCAAGCGGCATATTCACTCATTCCCGATTCACAGAAAAAAGCAACTCATCTCAAAATCGGACAATTACTTCAGCAAAATTTTTCAAAAATAGAGCAAGAAGAAAAACTGTTTGATATTATCGGGCATTTGAATCGAGGAATTGAGTTAATCGCCCAACCGAGCGAACGAGAAGCCTTAGCTAAACTGAACTTGGCAGCCAGTTGTAAAGCCAGAAATTCTACCGCCTACATGGCAGCTAGAGTTTATCTGCAAACAGGCATTGAGCTACTGACAGCCAACTGCTGGCAAAGCCAGTATCAATTGACTCTGAACCTCTATGTTGCTGCTGCTGAAGCCGCCTATTTGAATGCTGACTTTGATGGCATGGAAGAGATAGCAGCACAAGTGTTGCAAGCAGCCCAGACAATCTTAGACAAAATCAAAATTTACGAAATTCAAATCGCCGCCCAGACAGCACAGAGCAAGTCACTAGAAGCCATTGCAGTAGCAAGAGATGCACTCTGGCAATTGGGGGTTGAACTACCCTCCGAAGCTGACGAAGCTTTGATTGGTAAAGCGCTAGAAGCCGTTGCCAGCCAACTCCAAGGTAGACGGATTGAAGAGCTAGTTAATCTGCCGGTGATAACTGATGCCAAGGCTCAGGCTGCCATGCCACTATTAGCAACATTATATTCTCCTATCTTTCTGGGAATGCCCGGTTTGCTGCCCCTACTTAGCTGCAAGATGGTGAGTTTATCGCTCTCCTTTGGGAATGCGTCAGCATCGACGGTGGGGTATGGCATTCACGGACTGGTGTTGTGTGCCTTTTTGGGAGATGTGGAAACGGGGTATGCCTTTGGTAAATTAGCACTCTTATTGCTCGATAGGTTCAATGTGCGGGAATTCAAGTCCATGATTCTGAATTTATTTGGAGCCTTTATTCAGCATCGCAAAGAAGCAATGAGGGCAGTGATGCTGACGACGAAAGATAGCTATAGGTTGGGCATGGAAACTGGCGATTTTCTAAGTGCTGGCTACAGCATGGTCACTTACAGCTATATGAACTTTTTCAGTGGAGTAGAACTGAGCAATTTGGAATCAGAAATAGCAAGTTACAGCGCCGCCTTGGCTCAGGTAAAGCAATATTCGGCTCAGATTTATGTAGACATGGTGCGACAGACCGTGAATAACTTAAAGGAAGTCGAGATTCTGTCGGATTGCTTAATCGGCCTGGCTTACGATGAAACAGTGATGATGCCCAAGCATAATCAGGATTATGAATTCACTGCCATCGCCGAGGTTTATATCTACAAACTGTTGCTTGCTTATTGCTTTGGTAACTACAAAGAGGCGAACAATTATATTAGCCAAGCCCAGCCCTATTTGATAGCAGTACCAGGATGTATTTTTATTCCCATTTTCCATTTCTATGCAGCCTTGACACACCTGGCGCTCTTCCCCACACATCCTGAAATTGAGCAAGCTGACATTCTCGCCTCTGTGGAAACCCATCAAACGACTCTGCACCAGTGGGCGCAAAATGCTCCCATGAATCATCTGCATAAATGGTATTTGGTTGAAGCAGAACGGCAGCAGGTTTTGGGTTACAAGGCAGATGCACTTGAAATGTACGATCGCGCTATCCAACTCGCTAAAGAAAATCTATTCATCAACGAAGAAGCCCTCGCCAACGAACTAGCAGCTAAATTCTACTTGGAATGGGGCAAAGAAAAAGTAGCTCAAGCCTACATGATTGAAGCCTATTATTGTTATGCCCGATGGGGAGCTAAAGCCAAAATTGAGGATTTGGAAAAACGTTATCCTCGCCTACTCGGTATTATCCTTCAGCAAGCTCAAGCCTTTAGTTCATTAAAGGAAACGATCGCCTGCGGAACAATTACTTATAATACCAACTCTTCTAGCAGCAACTCTGAGTTTCTCGATTTGCCTACTCTGATCAAAGCCTCTCAAGCCATTTCTGGGGAGATTGAACTAGATAAACTCCTGACTACTCTCCTAAAAATAGCGATCGCGAATGCTGGGGCAACTAAGTGTGTCTTATTGCTCAAACAAAAACAGTATTTACAGGTAGCGGCTCTTGTAGAAGAGGGACATGAACCTGAGCTATTACCCTCAATACCTCTAGAATCAAGTCATGATGTAGCAATTAGTTTGGTTAACACTGTCAAGCGTAGTTTGAAACCTTTGGTAATAGTTGATGCTAGGGTAAGTTCCCAGCTTGCAAGCGATCGCTATATTGAACAGCACCAGCCGATCAGTGTTCTTTGTATTCCAATCCTTAATCAAGGGCAGTTGATAGGAGTTTTCTACCTGGAAAATAACCTAACGGTTGGGGCGTTTACGAGCGATCGCATCGAAGTGCTAAATTTGCTGGCTTCTCAAGCTGCTATTTCCTTAGAAAATGCCCGTTTGTATCAAGAATCTCAACAAGCATTAACCGATCTCAAGCAAGCACAAATAAAAATAGTTCAAAGCGAAAAAATGTCAGCTTTGGGAAACTTAGTGGCTGGGGTGGCTCATGAAATTAATAATCCAGTGGGTTTTCTGGTTGGTAATATTCAACCCGCCCTAGATTATATCAAAGATTTATTTGGATTGCTCGATTTGTATGAACAAAAATATCCGCAACTCGATCCAGAGATTCAAAAAGAAATCGAGAACATAGATCTTGATTACATCCGGGAAGATTTACCCAAATTAGTAGGTTCGATGCGGGAAGGCGTGAAGCGGATTCGAGATATTAGTACCAGTCTACGAACCTTCTCCCGTGCCGACACTAACTATCCCGTAGCTTGTAATATCCACGATGGCCTCGATAGCACCATTATGATCCTGAAACATCGCCTCAAGGCTAACGAAAATCGTCCAGAAATCAAAGTGATTAAGGAATACGGTAATTTGCCATTAGTGGAGTGTTATGCCGGCCAGTTGAATCAAGTATTTATGAATTTGTTAGGTAATGCGATAGATGCTTTGGATGAATCAAATCAAGACCGGAATTATGCAGAAATAGTCAATCAAATTACCATTAAAACTGAAATAGATGAGGATAAAAAACAAGCGATGATTCGCATTAAAGATAACGGTGTGGGCATCAGTGAAGCAGTGCAAGAGAAGATTTTTGATGAATTATTTACTACCAAGGGAGTAGGGAAAGGGACGGGGTTGGGATTGGCGATCGCTCGTCAAATTGTGGTTGAGAAACATGGAGGGGCGATCAAGGTAAATTCTCTATTGGGAGAAGGGACGGAGTTTTCAATTTTCTTACCGATGAAAGGATAAGACGATATCGATAGATGGCAATATTTTTATTCGAGAATGAAAAAATAATAGAAGCGGTAGAGTCTTTCTGCTGGGGGCGAAATCAGTTATCTCACCGTTAGACTTGACAAAGAGAAGTGTATAATAAGTTACAGAAGTCAATGTCTGAGATGGAGTAATCCAGATGAGTACCGCAGTGGATTTGACAAACCGAGTTTCAGGATATGATCTGGTTGAGCAATTATACTGCGGCTCCAGAACCCTAGTATATCGAGCTATCCGAGAAACAGACCAGATTCCGGTTGTCATTAAACTATTAAATCGAGACTATCCCAGCTTCAGCGAACTGCTGCAATTCCGCAACCAGTACACCATCGCCAAAAATCTACGCCTGCCGGGAGTCGTTGAACCCTACAATTTAGAGTCCTACCGCCACAGCTATGCCCTAGTAATGGAGGATTTTGGGGGTATTTCTCTGCGAGACTACGCCCAAGAACGCAAGCTGACTCTGGCAGAAATATTGGAAATTGCCATTCAAATAACTGATATCCTTGACGGACTGTACCGAAACAGAGTCATTCACAAAGATATTAAACCAGCTAACGTTCTGATTCATCCGGAAACCAAACAAATTAAACTCATAGACTTTAGCATCGCCTCCCTACTGCCGAGAGAAACTCAAGAAATTCAAAATCCCAACGTTTTAGAGGGAACCCTCGCCTATATTTCTCCCGAACAAACCGGAAGAATGAACCGAGGCATCGACTACCGCACTGACTTTTATTCTCTGGGAGTCACTTTGTACGAACTGCTGACAGGAAAACTGCCATTTGAATGTGACGACCCGATGGAGTTGGTTCACTGCCATATAGCCAAAAAACCTCCTGCCATAAACAGCGAAGAAATCCCGCAGGTGGTTTCGGATATGGTGATGAAGCTGATGGCAAAAAATGCGGAAAAGCGCTATCAAAGTGCCTTGGGATTGAAGTATGACTTAGAAAAGTGTTGGCAGCAGTGCCAAGAAACTGGAAAGATTGAAACTTTTGAGTTAGGAACGCGGGATATATGCGATCGCTTCC
>NZ_JAUBQR010000081.1:0-4312 GCF_036701385.1 Microcoleus sp. Pol12B4
TATGAATAGGGAAAATCCAACAATTAGCATAATTATTCCGAGCCACAATCGAAGTTCTTCGCTGCGGCGCGCTCTTGATGCTTTGCACTCGCAGACTTATCCGATCGACCTGCTCGAAGTTATTGTAGTGGCAGATAGCTGCATTGACGATACTTTGGCAATGCTACAAGACTACAAAGCTCAGTTTAAACTGCAGGTGATCGAGGTAAATTGCCGGAGCGCTGCCATCGCCCGCAATACAGGAGCGGCTTCGGCTACCGGGCAATTGCTGCTGTTTCTCGACGACGACATCGAAGCGCTGCCGCCTTTGGTGGAAAGCCACGCGCGGGTTCACCGAGAGCGTCCGGGAGCGGCTGTCATGGGGCCATATCCGCCTAAGTTGCACGGAGGAACTAGGTTTTTTGACGTGGAAGTGCGCTCGTGGTGGGAAGAGAAGTTTTATCATATGAGCCAACCTGGTCACCGATTTACTTATCAAGATTTACTCAGCGGCAACCTTTCTTTGGATGCAGAATTGTTTGCTCGTCTAGAAGGCTTTGATTCGGCTTTCGGGAACTGCGGCGGGGAAGATTACGAGTTTGGGCTGCGTTTGCTGAAAGCTGATGTACCTTTTGCTTTAGCGGAGGATGCTGTGGGCTATCATTACGAACACGAAACTAACAATCTCGATCGCTCTTTCCGCCGATCTCGTCAGGAAGGGCGATCGGATGTTTTGATCGGCCGCCGACACCCGGAACTCAGACCGACGCTGCACATAAAAGACTACGAAACTCCTTATTTTTTGGTAGACAAGATTGTGGTGGCGCTCACGTTTTTCTGGCCGGCGGTTATGGATTGGCTGGCTGTGGGAGGCAGGAAATCTCTGGATTTGCTCGAAAGCTTGGGGATGCGGGAAACTTGGCGGTGGTTGCGGGCAAAATTGCGCGGTTATTGGTATTTGCGGGGTGTGATTGATGAGCTAAAAAGTCGCTCTGCTATTTCTAGTTTTATGCAAGGGGGCCCGGCCCGTTCTGATTTGGGCGGACATGAAATTAACATTGATTTGCAGCAAGGTTGGGAAGCGGCAGAAAGTCTGCTGGACGCGGAACGACCGGCTGGGGTTTACCTGTATTACGACCAACTAACAGTCGGCCATATTTTTCCGCAAGCGGGGGCGGAACCGCTGCGGGGCGCTCACTTGCGATCGATTCTGGCGCTTCACTTTGCTCAACCGCTGGCTGGGGCGATCGCGGTTAACGGTATGCCCCGCAGTGCTGAAACGCTTGAAGAAAAATCTTTAGTTGCTTTTGAAACTTACGAGTTAGCCATTAATAGCTAAGTAAATAGGTGCAAATAAAGATTACAGGATTCGGGCAGGTAAGTGCCTTCATCTTCTCGCTTATATCTCGTTATGCTTAGCTAAACTAGCCCCTAGAAGATATTTTTTTTCGTGCATATCTACTGAATTCGGGGAAGTTAAACCAAAAACTCAAACCTCAAAAGTTGGGAAATTGGAAAATTGCCACCCCAAACTTAAAAGCCCCAAGTCAAAACTTTTCTATCTAGTGCCCGCTGCAAAATTTTCAGGAGCAAGTTATGGCAATAAAAGTTATGGAGATTGAGTTTGCCGAACAGATTAATCCGATTAGGCAACTCGAACAATACGAAGGAGTTCGGATTTTAGTTCGCTACCGGGGACGGCCTCTGGGCTGGGCTTATGTTAGTAACAATCCCTGGGAACAAACAATTTCCGCTGAGCGAGTGCGACAAACAATTGTGGATCAGTTAGGAAAAGAGTTGGTGCGATCGACTTTAGGAGAGCAGTTCGGCGCTGTTTCTGAAGCAGTGGCGGATGGCGACCTGCCGTCAATTAGCGTTGTCATCTGCACGCGCGATCGTACAGATTTGCTCAAAGGCGCTCTGGAAGCTCTGCTCGCCCTCGACTATCCGCACCGCGAAATTATCGTTATAGACAACGCTCCTGCAAGCAGCAGCACCGCTGAATTAGTCGCGCGATTGCCGGTACGCTACGTCAAGGAAGAACGGCCAGGATTGGACTGGGCGCGCAATCGCGGGATCGCGGAAGCGCGGCATGAGATTATTGCTTTTACTGACGACGACGTGCGGCCCGATCGCGGTTGGCTGCGGGGTATTGCTTCGGCGTTTGCTGACCGAGAAATTATGGCCGTGAGCGGTTTAGTGGCTGCAGCCGAACTGGAAACCTTGCCACAACAGCAATTTGAACTGATATATGGCGGAATGCTGCAACACCTCGACTGCCACAAAACCAATGGTAACAAGCTTTCTGTGCCGGAGTTGCTGTGGGCGAGCAAATACGGCGTGGGGGCGAATATGGCTTTCCGGCGGCAAGTTTTCGAGGCGGTGGGCAATTTTGACGTTGCTCTCGATGTGGGGACTGCGACTCGCGGTGGTGGGGATATTGAGATGTTTCATCGGATTTTGGCTAAGGGATACTCGACTTTTTATGAGCCGAGAGCTTTTGTGTGGCACTTGCACCGGCGTAGCGCCGAGGCTTTGAGCAAGCAGTTGCAGGATAACGGGCGCGGTTTTGGGGCTTATGTACTCACGTGCTATCGCAACCGCACTGTGCCGCGCTGGGAAATTTGGAAATTTGCTATGTTTCAGTGGCTTGGTTGGTGGCTGGTGCGCCGCTTGAAGACTCCGGGTTTGCTGCCGCGCAAGTTGGTAGTCAGCGAGTTGCTAGGAGCTCTCGACAGTCCTTTTGCTTACAGAAAAGCGCAGTTGCAGGCGCAGCAGTTAGGTGAGATTGAGCCGGAAGAGCAGCTACAGTCTGAACCGCAGGAAGTTGCCGGAGGTGTGCGATGAGAAGTGTTCTAAAGCTGATTGACAGGCGCAAAATCGCTCATTTCTTCGATTTGCTGCGGGTGTTGGTCGATCGCGATATGAAATTACTATACAAGCGATCGGCTTTGGGGATTGCTTGGACTTTAATCAATCCGCTGTTGCAGTTAGCTGTATTTTCCTTTGTGTTTCGCTCTGTTATACCGATTAACATTCCGCAATTTTCTTCCTTTGCTTTCAGCGGTTTGTTAATCTGGAGTTGGTCTCAAACCGCATTATTTCAAGCAACGGGATTAATTACCAACAATAAAGCGCTAATCAGACAGCCGAATTTCCCCACGGCAATTTTGCCGGTAGTCACGACTATGACGGGGCTAATTCACTTTCTGTTAGCTTTGCCTGTGTTAATTATATTTCTGGCAATTGATGGCGTTCAGCCGAGTGCTGTGCTGTTTGTGTTGCCGCTGCTGATGGTTATTCAGTTTATTTTGACAGTCAGTTTGGCTTATCCCCTCGCCGCTTTGAATGTCACTTTTCGTGATACTCAGCACACTTTGGGCGTAGTTTTGCAGATGCTGTTTTACCTGACTCCGATTTTCTACGACCTCAACAGTGTCCCGAAACAATTTCAGCCTTTTTATCAGTTGAATCCTATGGTGCCACTGCTGGGAGCTTACCGCGCCATACTGCTCAAAGGTACGCAGCCGGATTGGCTGGCGCTGTTAATTGTTAGCTTGGTTGTGGCTGCTCTTTTGCCGATCGGACTGGGAATTTTTAGACGGCAAAGCAATACTTTTGTGGAGGAATTGTAAATGCGTCAAGCTATTGTGGTCAAGGGTTTGGGGAAACGTTTCAACCGCTACTCGGCCGATCGGCCTTATACGATTATGCAGGCAGCTTTGGCGGGTTTTCGGCAGATGAAACCGCAGGCGCGTTTTTGGGCGCTGCGGGATATCAATTTCACGGTTTCTCCCGGGGAAATGCTGGGAATTCTCGGCAAGAATGGCGCGGGAAAATCGACGCTGCTGCAACTTATCGGCGGTATCGGCCACGCTCAAGAAGGAACTATTGAAGTTAATGGCAGAATTGGCGGTTTGTTGGATTTGGGTGCGGGTTTTCACTCGGATTTAACGGGCAGAGAAAATGTGTTTGTGGGTGCGGTGGTGGCCGGTTTGACTCGTCGGGAAGCGGCGCGCCGATTTGATGATATTGTTGAATTTGCGGAATTGCAACAGTTTATTGATAGTCCGATGCGGACTTACAGTACCGGGATGCAAATGCGGCTGGCTTTTTCGGTGGCGGTGCACACCGATCCAGAAGTGCTGTTAGTTGATGAACATTTGTCGGTTGGTGATGTGGCTTTTCAAACTAAATGTTTGAACAGAATTACGGAGTTTAAGAATCAAGGATGTGCGATTGTTTTGATTTCTCACAACGCGGCGCAAATTCATAAACTGTGCGATCGGGCTTTGTGGCTGAAATCAGGTGAAATCGTGGCTTACGGGGAACC
>NZ_JAUBQR010000081.1:4412-26385 GCF_036701385.1 Microcoleus sp. Pol12B4
AACGCGGCGCAAATTCATAAACTGTGCGATCGGGCTTTGTGGCTGAAATCAGGTGAAATCGTGGCTTACGGGGAACCGGAAGTGGTAGTCGGTCAGTATTTGTCGGAAATGCGCCCAGCCACCGAAAAACGCACTCCCATGCGTCCTCCTGAAGTGACGAGTACGGGTTCACAACTGCGAATCAATGACAATCGCTTCGGTTCTTTGGAAGTAGAAATTACTGATGTTAAAGTGTTGCCGGCTGATGAGATAAACAGTGGCGATTCTATTACTGTGGAAATTCATTATTCTGCCCCGAAGCCAATCTCGGGTGCTATTTTTGGTGTGACAATCAGCCGGGAAGACGGTCAAAGTTGTTTTGAAACTAATACTAATCAAATGGGCAGATTGCTGCCGCTGGCGGAAGGTAAAGGCACAATCCGCCTGCACGTAGACAGGCTGGATTTAGGCAACGGTCAGTATTATGTGAATCCTGGGGTTTACGAGAAGAGTTTTGCTTACGCCTATGATTATCATTGGCACCTTTATCCGCTGTATGTGCGATCGACTGTAAGCCAAAAAACGATTCTTTGTCCGCCCTACCGCTGGGAATTTGATGGCAAAATGCAGGTTGCGGATTTACCCGAACCAGCCGAAAAAGTTCACGCATTGAATAATGATAATCCCGCCTATGCCAAGATTTTGACTCAGTTGAAAAATAAGCAGGAACCAGACTTTTTAATTATTGGCGCTCAAAAGTGTGGCACTGAGGCTTTGTGTGGTTATCTGGAAAATCACTTGCAAATTCTTAAAGAAGGTGGGAGGAGAATTCAGTTTTTTGATTTGAATTTTGAGCGGGGTGTTGATTGGTACAGCAAGCAGTTGACTCGCAGTGTGGCGGGTGACAAGGTTTTGCTGTGGGAGATGACTGGTTACTATATTTATCATCCGTTGGTGGCAGAGCGGGTTTACAAGTGTTTCCCGGATGTTAAGCTAATTGTAATGCTGCGAAACCCGGTAAAACGAGCTTGGCTGCACTATCATTTAGAAGTGGCGATCGGCTGCGAAAAGCTGAATTTTGAAAAGGCGATCGCTTCCGAACCCGATCGCCTAAAAGGTGAAATTGAAAAAATTAAAACCCATCAAAGTTATTACAGTTTCAACCACCAACATTATTCTTATTTGTCGCGAGGAATTTATGTCGAACAAATCAGGAATTGGCTCGATTATTTTCCGAGGGAACAGTTGCTAATTCTCAAAAGCGAAGATTTCGAGGCAAATACCGATAAAGTTTTTTCGGAAGTGTTAGATTTCTTGGATATTAGTGCGATCGCAAGTAAAGAAGATGAGATTAATATGAGGGAGGATTACACCCAAATACCAGCAGCAATCGAACAACAATTGACAGATTATTTCAAGCCTTACAATCAGGAGCTTTCTGATTTGTTAAAACAAGATTTTAGTTGGAGTTAGAATTGGTAGGTTGGGTTCCGAGAACCAAACCCAACCTACCTCAAAATATACCGTTAATTATAATTGCAAAATGTTATGAAACGCATATTTCTCCTAGGCTCTCCTCGCAGTGGCACAACAATTCTTCAAAGCTTATTAGCTGCTCATCCCGAAGTTATTTCTTTTCCGGAATCTAAGTTTTTTCACTATTTACTGTACGATCAGTTTGCGGGAAAGTTGCCAGGTAGAATGGAAGCTTTTTTTAAGGATGAGATTAAACGTCCTGAACTTTTGAAAGATTTTGATGACAGCCAAAGTGTGGAAGCTAAAGCTAGTTGGTTTGTGAGAGTTTTGGATGGTTTGGCTGCTGAACAAAAAAAAAGCATTTGGTTGGAAAAAACACCCGAACACATATATTTTATTGATGACATAGAGCGCTTTTTGCCGGATGCGAAATTCATACATATTTTACGAAACGGTATGGATACCATAGCTTCTATGTATGATGCTACTAGGAGTTTTAACGAATTGTGGGGCGCTGGTTGGGATTTAAATCACTGTATCTATCGCTGGGAACACGCGATGTTAACTAGCCACAAATATATTAATAAATCCAATCATATATTAGTTAAATACGAGGATCTTTTAGATAACAAAACACAAATTCTAGAAAAAATTTGTCATTTTATGGGCATTGAATATGACGGTATAATGCTCGTTAATTATCAAGAAAAAGCCGCAAAGCTCAGTTTAAATCTACCTTGGCACAAAGGAATTGAGAGAGATGTCAAAAGTAGTAACGTTCATAAATATCATAAAATTTTTACTAGCAATGAAATCAGATATATTTTAGATAAAATTCAGCGAGTCAAGGGTGAAATGGCATGGAAAGCTACGGTGGAAGTGACCGAACCAATTTCGGATATTTACGCTTTGCCAATATGCGATCGCCTGTCCTGTACGATCAAACTAGAAGAAATTAAACTCGGTATTATTGAATTGCCGATTTGCGATGGCATGGTGGCGGCTGCGGTTTTGGCGGATGCGGTGGCAGTCCAATTTGCTTGGCAAATTCTCGATCGCTTCTTTCAACGCAATCGCTGCGAAAAAGGCAATAAGTTGTGGGAAACGTTGCTGGAACCATTGCACCCTAAACATGACTGGACGCTATTTTTGCAAGAATTATGGGGGCGTCCGCATTGGCATTTGGAAGATTTCTACAACCCTGAAATAGCAGAGGAAGTCTCAACAATTACCCTCGAAAAAAAATTGATAGTCTTAGAAATTAGCGAGGGATTTGCTAATATAAAAGTTGAGCTTTCTGAAATAGACGTGCTGGTGAAAGTAGGCGGTGTGGCTGTCGGTATTGTAACTGTTGCGGTGGAAAATAATTTTGTTTCAGCTCAAAAATTGCGATCGACAATTACTCGAAATATGGGTTTTGAGTTGTGCATCGCCGCCGTGCGAGAAGCTTTGCTGGGAAAACCACTCAACGGTAAGCAATGGCTAAGATCGCGCTTAGCCTCTTGTGCTCAACAAAGGTCGAATTTGCCCGACTCGTTGAATGCACCGGGTGCTGGTGGCATTTATCCCCAAAATACGGTGATATTCGGCAGGCGATCGGGTGCGATCGGGACGAGTGTCAGCCGTCGCGCCTCACTCCCGGCGGCGGCGCTGCAGGAAATCGAGTCCGCCGCGGCAATCGCTGGGGAACCGACAATGCAAATTCCCCAAGAAAACGAGTTTCCAAAGCAAGTATTTTACGCACCGGAAATCATTGGCTCAAAATCTTCTTATCGGGAAGTTTCTCACTCGGCGAAACCTCAAGTTTTTGACAATCATAGCCTTACACAAAAACTCCCGATTCTCTCGTACCGCCGCATTTCTCCTGACGGTTTAGACGCAGTTACGCCCCTGATTTTTGAGCAACAGTTACACAATCTCAAAAATCAGGGTTATTACAGTGCGAGTTGGGAAAGTTGGCGAAGCGCAAAAATGGCTAAAACTGCTTTACCCGGTAAAGCTGTATTGATGACATTTGACGGCGGCTATCTCGACTTTATCCAATATGCTTGGCCTGTGCTAAAACGCTTTGATTTTACAGGAACTGTTTTTCTTGTAGCGGAGTCAATAGGCAAGACAAATAGTTGGGAAAAAGCCGAATTTGAAGAAGTGCCGTTAATGGGATGGCCGGAAATTTTGCAATTGCGGGATGCAGGGATTGAATTCGGTTCTATGTCTGCTACTCATCAACCTTTGACTGCATTGTCGCCGACAGAAATTGTCCGGGAGGGGGTCAAATCCCGTGCTATCTTGGAACGGGGATTAGAGAAATCTGTTAAATGCTTTGCCTATCCTTACGGAGATTTCGATCCCATTGTAGCGCATTTAATAGGAGCTAGTGGATATACTTTTGGTGTATCATATCAATTAAATTTTAGCAGTTTTGACGATTCTTTATTGTCGCTGCCGCGCATTCAAGTCACCGCCGAGAATGCCTTAAAATTAGCTTAAATTAGCTTAGTAATGTGCGTCAATCAGCGAGATTTTTCCTCAATCAACAATCTCTCAACGGACGCACCTTACAAGTGAAATTTATTAATACATTCCTTGATTTTTCGCTGCAAATAACCGCCTAACCCTCTGGAAATTTTCTCAAACTTATAATAAAATAAAATCTCCATAACATCTTCAGTGTTCATATACTTTAAATAAGAAATTATTTTATCGGTCAGTTTATCATTAACATCATCGATATACTTTCTCACCGCCAATCTTTCCGAAATATTCCATTTCCGATCAAACTTGCGGTGCATTTCCCTCTCATAATCCCGAAAATCTGAGATTTTCCCCTCCAAATACCTTTGAATATATTTCCCGGCGATTTGGGCACCATCCATCCCGTGTCTAATTCCTTCGCCACCCAAAAAATTTACTGTCGAAACACTATCGCCGATCGCAATTATATTATCCTTGCAATAAATATCATTCAAACCACGACTGTACTTCAGCATTGAACCGTGTTTGTCAAGAATTTTATAATTTTTACACTTCAGATATTCATCAATCAGTAAATCAATATATTTTTTCAGCGGTGGCAAATGCCTCAGCGTTTTCTGCTCTAAAAAAATTCGGGCAGCACCAACTTTCAGCCTGTTTTGTTCCATTGGAAATATCCAAGAATAACCTTTAGGCATCCATTTATCACCCACAAATAAGATTAAATCGCTGCTGTATTTATTGTAAATTTCGGCTTCCACTTCAATTAAATATTCGATTCCAGTTCCCGACAAAAAATCTGGCTTATCATTCTCTTTATCGTACATAATTGCCCTAGCAAAGCCAGTAGCATCAACCAATACTTTAGTGCTAACTTTGATAAGTTTACCGTCGGATAACTGTTTAAATTCGACTGTTGTTTCGCCCTTGCTTTGTGAATGTCCGGTGTAGCGATAACCCAGCCAAACTTCACCGCCAAATCGCTCAACTTCACTGGCCAAAAATGCTCTAAATTTAGCAAAGTTGAGAACAACTCCCAAGCTTTCGGGAGACTCCCAAGTTTGACTGACTTTGCTAGTTTCAATAGTAAGCTTGTGCCAAAAACTGCCGATAACGGATTCAGGTAAATCGAATTTATAGAGGGTTTCTAGAGGCGTGGCGGCGCTAGAAAAGTCATTTTTATTAAAATTGTCGTTTTGCTCTACCAGCAAGACTTGGTGACCGGATTTGGCTAGGATTCTCGCGCAGTGTCCGCCTGCGGGGCCGGCTCCTACTATTACTATGTCAAAACTTTTTAAATTCATCTTGCTTTTAACTCGATCCCAATGTCAAAACACCCGCAGACATATCAGCTACTAACCGCCGAGTTTTCAGCCACTGGTGGCCGATTAAAATTTAAGGTACGATTTGATTTCACGTTAGTCATTGTTTTTTCTCCCTTATCCTCAAGTCTTTCTTCAATCTTGCTGCTCGGAGCTAGAATGGTAAGGTGCGCTGCACCCTACCATTTTAGCTATTTACACGCTAACAGGAGACTGTTTGCGACTGAATGTTGCTAAGATGCGATCGCACATTTGCGACGGATTTAATCCCAAACTGGCAAATGATTGTTCAGGCGTTGCATGATCTACCAATGTATCGGGTACACCCAACCGCATCACTGGAACAACAACATTATTGTCCAACAAAGCTTCGGCTACTGCTGAACCAAAGCCTCCCATCAAACAGCCTTCTTCCATTGTGACAACTTTGCCGATTCGCTGTGCCAAAGGCAAGATTAATTCGGTGTCCAAAGGCTTGACAAAACGCGCATTGATTACAGTTGCTTCAATGCCGTGCTCGCTCAGCATCTCGGCGGTTTGCATTGCCGGATAAACCATTGAACCGTAACCCAATATCAGCAAATCGTCGCCGTTGCGGAGAATTTCGGCTTTGCCGATCGGCAATTCTTCCCAACCTTCCTCCATCAAAGGCACGCCGTAACCGTTGCCGCGCGGATAACGCATGGCGATTGGGCCGCTGGTGTGGTTGATTCCGGTGACGACCATCCGCTGCAATTCTGCCTCATCTTTTGGTGCCATAATTGTCATATTTGGCAGACACCGCAAGAAAGAAATGTCGTACATTCCTTGGTGGGTGGGGCCGTCAGCGCCGACTATTCCGGCGCGATCCAAACAGAAGAAAACAGGCAAATTTTGGATACAGACATCGTGAATTATTTGGTCATACCCCCGCTGCACAAATGTCGAGTAAATTGCTACAACCGGGCGCATTCCTTCGCAGGCTAAACCAGCGGATAAAGTCACGGCGTGCTGTTCGGCAATCCCGACATCAATGTACTGTTTCGGCAGTTTTTCATGAAGTTTATCCAGACCTGTTCCGGTTGCCATCGCAGCGGTAATGCCGACAATTTTGGGATTATCTTCTGCTAGCTTGACCAGGGCGTGGGCAAAGACTTTCGAGTAAGCTGGAGGCTTGGGTTTAGTGGAGGGAATGCCTTTGCCGGTAGCTAAGTTAAAGGGATTTTGGGCGTGATATCCTACTTGGTCTTTTTCGGCGATCGCATATCCTTTGCCCTTCACCGTCACAACGTGAACCAACACCGGCCCTTGGATAGTATGAGCTTGTTTGAAAGTGGTAATTAACTCTTCCAAATTGTGTCCATCTACCGGGCCCATGTAAGTAAAGCCCAATTCTTCAATTACTGCTCCAACTTTCGAGACTGCTAAGCGTTTCATCCCTTCTTTGAGGCGTTCCATTTCTGGAGTAAAAGTTTCGCCGACAAAGGGAATGTGCTTGAATTGTTCCTCTAAGTTATCTTTGAGAAACTGCACTGGTGGCGACAATCGCATCTTGTTCAAATAGCGGGTAATTGCGCCGACGTTGGGCGAGATTGACATCTCGTTGTCGTTGAGTACAACTAACAAATTGGTTTTCGGCATATGGCCCGCGTGGTTGATGGCTTCGAGTGCCATGCCGCCCGTCAATGCGCCGTCGCCGATGACTGCTACAGTTTTAAAGTTTTCCCCCTTGAGGTCGCGCGCCATTGCCATTCCTAAGGCTGCGGAAATGCTTGTGGAAGCGTGACCTGCGCCGAAGTGGTCAAATTTGCTCTCGCAGCGCTTGAGATAGCCTGCAACGCCGTCTTTTTGGCGCAGGGTGTGGAAGTGGTTGTAGCGGCCGGTTATCAATTTGTGAGGATAAGCTTGGTGGCCGACATCCCAAGTAACTTTGTCGCGATCGAGGTCGAGTGTTTGGTAGAGTGCTAAGGTCAGTTCGACTACACCCAATCCTGGGCCGAGGTGGCCGCCGCTAGCGGCTACAGTTTCTAAATGCTTTTCTCGAATTTGTCGGGCAATTTGTTCGAGTTGATGAATCGAGAGGCCGTGTAATTGGTTTGGGTGAGTCAGTTCGCTGAGATGCATATTTTAAAATCTTGCTCCTGTGAATCAGGACGAATCCTTAACAGATATAGGTTGTGCCTGCGAGGTTGGGTACGCGCAAACGTTAGAATAGTTTAACGGTTATTTGAGAAAAACTGTTAGGCGTAAGATTTTTGTTATTTTTGGTCTGGTAATTATAGTTAATAAATTGTGCGCCGTCAATATAAAAAAAGCTTATGTTGTTAGTTCCTAATTACTAATTGTTAGCTGCCTAGAGATTCTTCAGCATTTTTAACTACTTTTTGTAGTGATGGCTGACTTTTTAGCCCTCTTATTTCTGCAAGCAGACTATGATACCAAATCATTAACTGTGATGGAGCATCTCATATTTGTAAAAACACTTCTTCTGGCTCCTGCCTTCTGCCTCTTTTTTTCTGATTTCTGCCTCCTGCCTCAAAACTTCTATTTCTAACTTGGCTGCTTTCCTTGAGATGATCCCACTGTGATTTATATAGGATAGCTGATGTCAAGTCATTGATAACAAGTTAGAAATGAGTAGATTTTGTCAACCCCTCTAAGTGGAGAAAAAATTAACTAATAATGATAATTAAAAAAGCGGAAAGGTTGGACTCGCCCAACTAAGGCGATGATTATCAATAAATTGTCAAATAGTTTTCACACGCCTGCGAGAAAATTATGTAATACCAAATCCGGGTTAATTACCTCTAATTGATGACGACCGGGGCCAAAAGCAGCCATACGATCGCGGGAGGGGGACCCAAGCTAGGCAAAATATTCACTTGTTTATCAACTGTCAAGCGATCTGTATTTATTGAAGTTGGTGACAATTGTTCTTCAATATTTGCCTCAAAGGTTCTATTTTTTGAGAGTACACAAGCGAGTGAAGTTTCCACAGGGTTATCATCAGGGGTAACGTTCCCCGGATTTGGTATTATAAAACGATAAAATTGACGAGTAATTGAGCGATTGTGTAGGTAAGCTCACATCTTGCACCATTCTCGCTCGCACAGGCTTTCCGGCCTGTTCCACAAAGAGTAGATTTTCTTGTGGAACCGACCCCAGAGTCCGTTCATAAAAGGCTTATTGAAAATGGTGCAACATCTCAGTAAGTAAAAATGGGTGCTAGCCGAAAAACCAACGGCGACCACGCAAAAAAAAACTCACAGGCCAATGTTGGAAGAGAAGATCAATGAGCTCTACCAGAAAGCATTCAATTTACACTGGGAAAGTTTTGCCGAATTTGGATAGTAGATAGCTGCGACTCTCGAAGCATTTTTTTCTAAGCTCAAAAGCCTAGAAGATTTACCACAAGGGCCGTTGGTCGGAAATAAAGAACACGGGGACTGAAGTTCCCCGCGTCGCTTCCCTCTGGAATCTGAAGACGCGATCGTTTCCTGCATCCCATATTACTTTTATGAAAGGTTCCGCTTAATTCAATCTCCCTTACTCCGGTGATGGCAAAGGAGTTTCCGCTTCTTCGGGGGGCGGAATTTCCGCAGGACTCGATTCGGGTGACGGCGAGGGACTTTCGCTATCGGGCAGCGGAATTTCCGCAGGACTCGATTCGGGAGACGGCGAGGGACTCTCGGCCCCGGGCGAGGGAATCTCCGACGGACTTGGGGCGGGAGTTTCCGGGGGTGGCGGAAGTGGTGCGGGCTCTGGCTGGCGGCTTTGGAGGCTTTGCACCCACAAACCTAAACCGCCGCCGGCTAATATCAGCCCCAACACCCCCAGTAGGGGCAGCGGCAGCTTGGATCGCCGTTTTTGAACTGGTTCCGGGGCGGGGGAAGTTTCGGGGTACAACAATTGTTTGGACGATTCTGACAGCGGAGATTCTGGAATCCTCCCGGACTTCTGGAGAGACGCCGCGAGGGAAGGCGGCAGCGACACCGAGGCTGCTGACACCGAGGCTGACGCCGGCGCTGACGCCACCGCCGGATCAAACAGTACCAATCTCTCCGGCGACATCCGACAGTGAGTCGCCACCACGGAGGTGTTGTCATAACCGTTTTTCTCGTTGGCGAGACGAATCCAAGACTGAACTGCGGCTTCCAAAGACATTTTGCCGTCAAGCACCTCTGGGCCGTAATTCTCCCAAGATTTCTCTACCCAGTCGTTGTCGCTCAAACCGTCGGAACACAGCAGCAGTAAGCCTTCCTCTTCGACAATAAATCGCTGAATCGTCGGGCGCAGGAAATCACCGTCCCGCGTGCCCAAAGCTTGAGTCAGGGCTCCTGCATCCGATCGCAGTTGAGTCTCCCAGTATAAACAATGCCCTAGCTGGACTTCCCTTGAGGCTACGTCGTCGTCCACAGTCAGCCGGTGACAGTAATTTTTGCCAATCCAATAAGCCCGGCTGTCTCCAACATTGACTAAATAAAGTTCGTGACTGTTATTCGAGGGCAAATCCTCCAAAATTTTCACTTTTTGAGGCAACTGGAGGGCCATCACCAAAGTCGTCCCCATCCGCTGGCGCAACTCTTTTCCCTGCTCGTTATTTTGAGCGGAAATCACATTATTCACAACTTTCACTATTTCTTCGAGTTGCTTGATGACCATTGCTGGCGTCATCAACTCTTCTTGTTGAGCAATTTCTGCGAGCAAATTTTGGATTAAAGCTTTCAGGGACTGCACGGCTAATTGACTGGCCACTTCTCCTCCTTCGTGACCTCCAACCCCATCGCAAACCATTGTCAAGTAAGGAATTAATTTGTCGTTCCCTGAAGTTTTGCTAGATTGAAAATCAGTAGCAACCGGATAGCAACTGTCTTCATTTTGGGAGCGCTGCGGCCCGGTATCGGTCATGCCGACTACTTCTAAGTGCAGAGGCAATTGAGCGGCTTGTTCTAATAGTAAATCGTTTAGTTCCAGGGCGATCGCGTCGAAATTCATGCTGCTGCGGCGCATAAACTGACAAATCTCTCCGAGCTTCGACTGCACCTCGGGTTGCGCTGATTCCACCAAACCTGACCACACATCTCCCAAATCCCGCAGCGTCGGTACAAAATTGCCCCGGTGCAGTTCCAGGAGGCGTACCCGCCAACCTTCCACCCGCAAATTTTCCGGTACCAGCAAACTCGAAGCGACTCCCTGTTCCGATAGCGGCGCCCACAGTTGGAGCATTTGCCACAGCCAGTAAACTTGGCGCGCAGCGGTTGTCCCAGACCAAGATTCTAAAATAGAAGGATACAGGCGACCGAAATTATTGATGGGCACATTTTCCAACAACAGCACCTCTGTCGCTTCCGGTGCTTCTCCCAAGGAACAAAAACCGTATACTTCCGGCGTATGCAGCCGTTGGGGATACAAATGCAGGTAAGGCATAATACTATCCGGCAGTTGTTCAGGGACGCTGGGAGGCAAAGCTGGACGGCTGTCGAGCCAGATTTGAGGTGCAATGACAAAGTATCGATCGGCTATTACCTTACCCGCCGGCACTTCCTCGGCTGCTTGTCCCACCACCCACACATAGCGATAAATTAAATCCGTTTCGCACGCTGCACAGTGCTGGCGGCCAAAGGTATTGCGGGGATCGGCACAGCTAAGATTCGGGCAATAAATGGGTTCGGAGAAACTGCTGATCATATCGAAATAGTTTGTGTAAAAACATTCTGAAGATATATGATTCGCAAGCCCAAATTCATGAGCTTGAGAATAAACTGATTTTAGCCCCTATCAATTTCTTAACTGCCTTTGGGCCCGTAGAAATTGTAGTTTCTGCCAGTCTGTACCGGCTTAAATTGTAATTTAAGTTACTAAACTCAGACTTGGAGTACGATGGAAGCCTCAACCTGGTACCGCTGCGCGAAAAAGCGCTCTGAGGGCTTGCAAGTGGCAAACCCTTGCAGAGTCAGTTGTTGGCATTTCTTAAATCTTAAATTTCCAATCTAAGATCTAAATAGTATCACCTATTCTTTTTATGATCTGGACTCCGACGCTCCTTTGGCTGCTAGCTGGGTCTTTGCTGTGTTTGGCAGAGCTATTTCTCCCGACTGCTTTTGTCGCTTTTGTGATGGGACTGAGCGCCTTCGCCGTAGCTGGATGCTCTCTAGTTCTACCTTACGTTAATTTACAAATATTCCTCTGGATGGTATTTTCGACAGTTTTTGTGCTGCTGTCTCGGCGGTTGATACCAAAAGGCACGGCAAGGGCGATCGCAGATTCTAAGGAAGCAAAAACTTTAACAGAAATTCCCCCCGGAGAAGCCGGCCGAGTCCTTTATGAGGGGAATTCTTGGCAAGCTCGCTGCGAAGACACGAAGGCCACTATCCCCCCCAACCAAAACGTAATTGTCGTCGGACGGAAAGGCACTACTCTGATAGTTTTGCCAGAAAATCTCTTGCATTCTTAAACAAAATGCGTAATTAATCACAGGCAATTAGTAGTTAGTCATCAGTCATTAGTCAACATTTAACACTCAACAGTCAACACTCAACATTTATAGGAGGCTAACGTGGAACAATTTTTTTTACTTGTATTTTTAGCACTCGGCGGCTCAGCCCTCGCAGGTTCCGTCAAGATTATCAATCAGGGAAATGAAGCGCTGGTGGAAACTTTAGGTAAATACAGTGGCAGGAGACTGGAACCCGGTTTGAATTTTGTCAAGCCGTTTCTCGATCGCGTCGTGTACGAGCAAACCATTCGGGAAAAAGTCTTAGATATTCCTCCGCAAGCTTGTATTACCCGCGACAACGTTTCCATCACCGTTGATGCTGTGGTTTACTGGCGCATTGTAGACTTGGAAAAAGCTTGTTACAAAGTAGAAAATCTCCAGTCAGCAATGGTAAATATGGTGCTGACTCAAATTCGCGCCGAAATGGGTCAACTGGATCTCGAACAAACCTTTACTGCTCGTTCTCAAATTAATGAAATATTGCTCCGAGATTTAGATATTGTTACCGATCCTTGGGGAGTGAAAGTAACGCGGGTAGAATTGCGGGATATTATCCCTTCTAAAACTGTACAGGAATCGATGGAATTGCAGATGGCAGCCGATCGACGCAAGCGGGCGGCAATTCTGACATCCGAGGGCGAACGCGAGTCAGCAGTGAACAGCGCCAAAGGTAAAGCAGAAGCGCAAGTTTTGGATGCAGAAGCGCGCCAAAAAGCGACTATTTTGGAAGCGGAAGCTCAACAAAAGGCGATCGTCCTGAAAGCTCAAGCAGAACGCCAAAGTCAGGTTTTGAAAGCTCAAGCTACTTCGGAGGCTTTGCAAATAATCGGCAAAACTCTGCAAAATGACCCCACTGCCCGGGAAGCTTTACAATTTTTGTTAGCTCAAGACTATCTGGATATGGGTCTAAAAATTGGCACCAGCGACAGCAGCAAGGTGATGTTTATGGACCCGCGCAGCATTCCCGCTACGCTCGAAGGAATGCGATCGATCGTTGGGGAAGGTAATGATAATGAGGTGAAAAAGTAGTCTTAGCTAGAATGGGCTATTGAAAGAAACTGCTAACTCTGTATGAGGGATGAAACTCCTCATACAGAGTTAGCATGAATAGCAAAAATGATTGTGTCATCACACACCACATTATTAAATAATCGGCGTTGCTGAATTAAGATACAATTGATTGTGACAGCAATTCAAAAAAAAAAATTAACACAAGTCATCTTCAATGAAATGTCCTGAATGTAAGTCAACTCATATCAATAAAAATGGGCGGAAAAAAGGTAAGCAGAACTACCTGTGTGTTACCTGTGGTAGACAATTTATAGACTGCTATCAGCCTCACAGAGGTTATGCCCAAGAAGTGAAAGACGAATGCCTAAAAATGTATGTTAATGGCATGGGTTTTAGGGAGATTGAAAGAGTCAAAGGGGTACATCATACAACAATTATGAATTGGGTCAAACAACTAGGATAACTCACGGGGAGGATCTCATATTTGTAAAAATACTTCTTCTGGCTCCTTCCTTCTTCCTCTTTCCCCGCAGCAAGAGAGCCTCAAAACTCCAATTTTTAGCTTGGCTGCTTTCATTGAGATGCTCCCAACTCATGCCCAGAGCACCATTCTCATTGAACACGCTGTCGAGCCTGTTCCACAAAGAATGAATTTCTGGTAGGTGGGATCTTATAGCCAGCCCATAAAAGCCTTATTGAGAATGATGCAAAATCTCAGGTTTAACCATTTTTAAATTGGCTAACCCTCTCTGGAAATCGCCTGGTATCTATTTAATTAAACATCGATATTCAGGCAACTTCTCTTCGCCGTCAACCTAATAACTCGACACAGTTAAAACGATCGCCTCCCTATCTGCCAAGACCAAACCATACTCCAAACCCTCAACAACCGCTTGATAAGAAGCATCCAAAATATTACCAGAAACCCCCACAGTCGTCCAGCGGTCTTGACCGTTGCTAAACTCAACCAACACGCGAGTTTTAGCAGAAGTTCCCGCACCTCCGTCCAGAATTCGCACCTTATAATCGGTTAAGTTAAAATCAGTAATTGCCGGATAAAAATTCCGCAAAGCCTTCCGCAAAGCCGCATCAAGTGCCGAAACCGGCCCGTTTCCTTCCGCGCATTCCAGAATATCTTGACCGTTAACAGTCACTTTCACCGTTGCTAAAGAATTAACTGTTTCCTCCCTACCTTTATCGCAGTGAACTTGAAAACCTTTGATTTCAAATAAACGCTTGCGCTTTCCCAAAGCCTCTCGCATTAACAATTCAAAAGAAGCCTCAGCACCCTCAAATTGATATCCCTGACTTTCCAAATCTTTTAATTTTTCCAAAATTTGGCGGCAAGCAGGATTTTTGCGATCGAGATCCATGCCAAAAGTGCGCGCCTTCGCCAAAACATTGCTTAAACCCGCTTGATCCGAAATCACAATTCGCCGCCTATTGCCAATTTTCTCCGGTTCTAAATGTTCGTAAGTTAACGGATTTTTCTCAACAGCAGATACGTGAATTCCGCCTTTGTGAGCAAAAGCCGAAAGACCGACAAAAGGAGCATGATCATCGGGAGCAAGATTGACAATTTCACTAATCGAGCGACTTACTTGAGTTAATCTCACTAATTGCTCGTCTTCAATGCAATTATGACCCAACTTTAGCTGCAAATTAGGAATTAAGGAACATAAATCGGCATTGCCGCAGCGTTCGCCGTAACCGTTTATAGTTCCCTGTACCATCCTCACTCCTTCTCGCACAGCAGCCAAAGCATTAGCAACCGCAACTCCCGAGTCGTTGTGAGTGTGAATTCCTAATTGTAAATATTTTTGGCGATTAGTTCCTAAAGCTTCTAAAACATCGCGAACAACCTGACTGACTTCGTGAGGCAAAGTACCGCCGTTAGTATCGCAAAGCACTAACCATTCTGCACCGGCATCCGCTGCCACTTCTAAAGTTTTAATAGCATAATCTCGATTGTGTTTGTAGCCGTCAAACCAGTGTTCAGCATCGTAAATAACGCGCCTTCCCTGACTCCGCAAATATTCAATTGTATCTCGAATCATCGCCAGATTTTCTTCTAGCGTGGTCTTCAAACTTTCAATAACGTGCAAATCCCACGACTTGCCAAACAGCGTCACCCAGCGAGTACCGGCGGACAAAATAGCCTGCAACATTTCATCATTAGCTGCCGTAGTTCCCGGCCGCCTAGTCGAACAAAAAGCTACTACTTCTGCTTGAGTTAGGGGCTGTTCTTTGAGACGCCAAAAAAATTGTACGTCTTTAGGATTCGCGCCCGGCCAGCCGCCTTCAATAAAGGGAATTCCTAAACTGTCTAACTGCCGAGCAATTCGCAGTTTGTCTTCGAGAGATAAGGAGAGTCCCTCACACTGAGCACCGTCTCGCAGCGTGGTATCGTAGATCCAGAGCCGATTTGTCATGGGAAATTGCGATTGAGAAATTGGTAATATATCACTTACCATATTAGATGAATATATTTGAATTTAATGCGATAATATATAGGAAAATTAACATAAATCTAATTGGGGTAAATTGCTGTGGTCAAGGTACAAGCGCAAGGCAAAACATTTGAGTGCGATCGCGGAGCCAATCTCCGTGAAGTTTTACTCAAAAACGGCATCGATCTCTACAACGGCAACGCCAAAGTCATCAACTGCCACGGCCTCGGCACTTGCGGCACCTGCGCCGTCACCGTCGAGGGCGAAGTTTCCGAGCCCCAGTGGCGCGAAAAAGCCAGACTTTCGGTTCCTCCCCATTCTCCCGCCTCCAACCGCCGTTTGTCCTGCCAAACCAAGGTTTTAGGCGATATTAAGGTGACAAAATATGACGGTTTCTGGGGTCAGGGTTCTGAAACTGTCTGGAAACCCCAAGCATAGATTTTTTGTTAAGGAAGGCAGATAGGACGATCGCCTTGGCAGATAATCGGTAAGACTTGTGCAAGAATTCTAACTGTAAGGTGCACACGGGGCACCTTACCCTAAATAAACCCGAGAGGTCAAAAAAGCCAGAAAGTCCATATAAAAGTTAATGAATTCATCTAAAGATATTCTGATTATTGGCGGAGGAATAATTGGCCTTTCGCTAGCAGTAGAACTGAAATTGCGAGGGGCATCTGTTGCGGTTCTCACCGCCGATTCTAAACAACCGACAGCCCGGGCTGCTGCTGGAATGCTTGCCCCGCAAGCCGAACGAATTCCCCCCAGTCCGATGCTAGAGTTGTGCTTGCAAAGCCGCGCACTTTATCCCGCTTGGGTGGAACAGCTAGAAGACATTACCGGATTGAAAACGGGATATTGGCGATCGGGAATTCTCGCACCAGTTTGTCAAAATGAGCCTCACGAAAAGCCACTTTTGTCAAACCTTAATTATCAATGGTTGGACAGAGATACTGTTCGTCAGCACCAGTTTGGATTAGGTCAAGAAGTAATTGGCGGTTGGTGGTATCCTGACGACGCTCAAGTTGACAACCGCGCTTTATTTCGGACGCTTCAGGCCGCAACTAAAGAATTGCAGATTGAGATTATTCAAGGCAATGCAGGGGAAATTATTCGGCAGGGAAACCGAGTTCTTGGCATTGAAACAACAGCAGGAAAATTGCAAGCAGACCGTTATGTTTTGGCTGCGGGTGCTTGGTCTGAGCAGTTATTGAATGTTCCTGTTTTTCCAAGAAAGGGACAAATGCTGTCAGTATGTGTACCAGAAGATTGGGGAGTTATCCAGCCCCTGCAAACAGTTCTATTCGGGACTGGCATTTATATTGTGCCTCGTCAAGATGGCAGAATTATTATTGGCGCAACTAGCGAAAATGTTGATTTTACGCCGGGAAATACGCCTGCGGGAATCCAAAGTTTGCTAGCAGGAGCGATTAAGTTATATCCCGAATTACAAAATTATCCGATTTTGGAGTTTTGGTGGGGATTTCGGCCCGCTACTCCTGATGAGTTGCCGATTTTGGGTGCTAGTGCTTGGGAGAATTTGACATGGGCTACGGGGCATTACCGCAATGGCATTTTGTTGGCTCCGGTGACGGCTAAATTGTTGGCAGATTTGATTGGGAATCAGAAATCAGATCCGTTATTGGCTGCTTTTCATTATTCGAGGTTTGGAGCTTCAGCACTTACTTGAACCTCTATAGGTAGGGTGCAGCGTACCTTTCCACTATAAGTAGCGCATCCAACAATTTTTTGGTAAGTCTTGAATTAGTTCGCATCCTGTTTTTTGGGTTGGTTTAATTCCCTGCATTTAGCGGCAGCCAAATCGTAAGCATTTTGGTAATCGCTACCGCCTAACATCAAATCGCCGTAATATTCATAAGGTTGATTGCCATAAATCGGCAGCGGGTCGTCTTCAGGATAATCTTCTTTTGATTCTTCTAGGATTGCTTTGAGTTTCTTGACGCTGAAGCGCTGGACTGGGAAGTAATGAATGTCTTGAGCGATGAAGCCGAGATGGGGAAAGGTTGGGTCAACAATTCGCTCGTCGAGTTCAATCCAGCTATACTCGATGGGTTTATATGGCACTCCGGGCACAGCTAAAAAGCCTTGAACATAAATCGCGCCCTCGGTGGCTAATGCTGCTTTACAAGCGTTGTCAAAGCAGTTTTTACGGTTGCTTTTGATGCGAGTCGCCATTTCAATAGAAAGCGCCTCATCTAATAGTTCGGTCATAACCCATTTCTAATCGCGTGTGCGATTAGATTGTAGCAAATCCGAGCTATCTCCGAGCACAAAAAACCCAGGCCATTGCGATCGTTGCTCAAATTCTCGTCTTAAGGAGTTGAGCCAAAATCCTCTGCGGTTCAGGATGTTGTGTCAGCTTTGGTTTCCGAGATGGGCCGTTTGCCTATTGCCCTATAGCCCGCCAAGAAAAAGTTTTCGCCAGTAGCCAAAATGTTGAACCTGCGATCGAGTTGGGGTAGAACCCGGTACAGTAAGGTGTGTCATAGACCATGCAAGCCACAATAGCGGCATACATCACCGAAGGTCGATCGTGCAACCAACAATCATATTAATGCCTTCAGGTGCAGCAATTTGTTCGGCGGCTGACAGGCTGCACAGTTTTTTCTGCAAACAAAGTTGAGTTATGACGATTCTCGCTGAGACATGGGAATATCCTTGGATTGGTAACAACCGGGAAATAAAGAAAGCCCTGAAAGCATTTTTTACTGGGAAATTAGAGACAGATGCTTTATTGCAGACTGTTCCCGCGCTGAAAAATATGGTAAAGTCTGCTACAGTGCTGCGGCAAGAAACCACTGCGAGTTGAAGATAACAAGCGGCAAGGTAGCTTTGGGTATTGACAGAATATGTTCATTCACCAAAATATGCTGACCATTGAATACACTGCTTGAAATGGATTTTTCACGCCTGGTTGATGCCTGGTTATTTGTCATGTAAATCTGCCTATCAATACACCTGTGAAGTGGGAGGTTAATACGGTTCCACATCACTTACCATTCCTAACTGAACTGTCGAACAAAGATGATTATCTGCAACGGCTGTTAATAGAGCCATCTCCTATCTCACATTTGCTTGAAAGCATGGCAGCCTAAAATCCCACTAAACAAATTAGTATTCTCCTAACAGGTACGGATAAAATAGAAATCAATTTGCTGCAATGATTAGCAATTAGTCCGGCAGTTTGTTATGATTAAGTACATCAAATCGAGGATAAACGTCAGCTTGGCGAAACCACCAAAAGGAGGAGCTAATGAACTAAATATTATCAGCCCTTTTGTAAAGTATGGGTCAGTTTTCAACCGCAATTCACCCAATTACCTGCAATACAACAATGCCAAAAATAGCCACCCTATCCTGATGGTAAGCTAAGCACTTATCCACACACCATAGATATACTGAATGAAAAACGCGATCAAAAAGTCGGATTTCGTGCTAGCTCCTTATATGAAGAGCAACAACTTGAAAGCTAGTTGCCAAATACTCAATACAGTGCTTCCTTATACATTCTTATGGTTTTTAGCATTTAAAGCGGCTGCCATTTCTGTATTCCTGCTGCCGCCGATAATGGTGTTGATGACACTTTTTTCAGGCCGTTGTTTCTCTTTGATGCACGATTGCGGACACTATTCTCTTTTTAGTTCCAAAAAAGTCAATCGCATTATGGGTTTTCTGCTAGGTATCATCAATGCGATTCCTCAGTACCCCTGGTCGAGGGGACACGCTTATCACCACAAACATAATGGTAATTGGGATATGTACCGCGGCCCTTCGGCGTTGATATCCACCGAAAAATTTGCGGCACTAACTCCATTTAGTCAAAAGATGTATCAGTTACTCAGACACCCGTTGATGCTGTTTCCCGGTGGTTTTTTCTATCTAATTATTAAGCCAAGACTCTCGCTGATATTGGGAATTACTGGTTTTATCCGACATATTTTTGCTTGTCTAAATCAAGATTTAGGCATGGGTTTATCTGAAATCATTACTTCTTATAAATCCAAACATTGGTATACGACGGCTGAATTTTGGGATTTACTGTTCAACAATATTTGTGTTGTTGGTAGCTGGATTTATCTTAGCAAATTACTGGGGTTTGGCTTTTTCTGGAGTGTTTACTCAATTGTCATGACCTGTTCAGCAGCGATATTTATCTGTATTTTCTTTGTTCAGCATAATTTTGAGGGTTCCTACGCTCATAAAGCCGAGGGTTGGGACTACCTTCTTGGCGCAATTGAAGGCAGTAGTTACCTAAAATTACCAAATCTTCTCAATTGGTTTTCGGCTGATATTGCTTACCACAATATTCATCATCTCTCTGAGCGAATACCTAACTATAATCTTCAGGCTTGTCACCATGCTAATATTCACTTGCTGGCTAATTCAAAATCACTGACTATTCGCGATATTCCTGACTGCTTCCAATTCATTCTTTGGGATGCTGCTTCAGATAGTCTGCAATCGATTAAATTGTTTCAACAACAAGAAGAAATTCCCTGCCGTAATGTAGCTAATTAAAATCGGGGGGAAATAAATGGGGTTGCTTCTTGCTCCCCCAAATCCTATGATATCGTTTCCGGTTGCACCGGAATTATATAGAGGAGACGGCAGTGCCGTCTCCCTACCCGGATTAATTGTAGGGACACGGCACGGCCGTGTCCTGGCGGTGGGTAATATTAATTCCGATGCTACCGGATTTGGTATAACTCAAAGTATCGGTCACTGCTCAATGCAGCAATTCCTCTAATTTTTGCTGGTTCCACAAATACTGATAAAGCCCTGTTTGCCCTACCAATTCAATGTGAGTGCCGCTCTGAACTATTTCTCCTCTCTCCATCACAAAAATGCGATCGGCACTAGCCGCTGCCGACATTTGATGCGAGATAAAAATTACCGTTTTGCGATCGGTCCCCGTTGCCAAGTTTCGCAAAATGTCGGTAGCTGTTTGATTGTCAACGCTGGAAAGAGCGTCATCCAAAATTAACACCGGGGCGTCAACTAACAAAGCGCGAGCAAGTGCCGTCCGCTGCCGCTGTCCGCCGGATAAAGTAATTCCGCGCTCGCCAACAACTGTTTTGTACTGCTGCGGGAAGTTGAGGATTTCGGCGTGAATTTGCGCTTGTTTTGCCGCGGCTTCAATCTCCGGCTGTTCCGCTAAAGGGTTTCCGTAGCGGATGTTATTCTTGATGGTAGTACCGAACAGAAAACTTTCTTGCGGAACGTAGGCGATCGCCCCGCGCAATTCGGTCAATTTTACCTTGGTAATATCCTGTCCGTCTAAAAATAACTCGTCCGGATCGATGTCCAGCAGTCTGGGCAGCGCATTAGCTAAAGTTGATTTTCCCGATCCGATCGCCCCAACAATTGCGACAGTTTCTCCCGGTTTTATGGTAAAATCAACATCTTTAAGCGCAGGTATCTTAGCGCCCGGATAAGTATAATTTAGATGGCTAGCCAAAATTTCCCCTCTGACTGGAGTTGCCAGTTCAACTGCATCGGCAGCATCCTTAATTTGCGGTTCCACAGTCAGAATTGATTCGATGCGATCGACACTCACTTCTCCCCGCTGGTAAGCAGTAATTGTGAAACCCAACAGCGCCGTCGGAAACACCAAGCGCTCGACATAAATCAGCAACGCCACAAAATCGCCAATGCTAATTTTGCCATTAGCAATTGCCCCCCCACCAGCAGAAAGCAGCACCAACAAACTGATGCTTGCCAAACCGCCCAGCAGCGGAAAAATAAAGTTTCTAGTTTTTGCTAATTCCAAATTTGCTGATAGCAACTGTGCGTTTGAATTGCGAAAAGCTCGGCGTTCGTTTTCTTCTTGAGCGTAAATTTTAATTACGGACATCCCGCTCATATCTTCCTGAATTAAATCGCTCATCGCCGACAATTCCTCTTGCACGGCTAACTGTTGGATGCGAAGTTTGTCGCTAAATAACTGCACCAAAACCAGCATTAAAGGATAAACTGCGATCGCCAATAGCGTCAGCCTTACATTAATTCCCAGCATCACCGGTAAAGTCAAAGCATAGGCAAATGCCGTATTCGCCAAACTCAGCACCGCAAACCCCACCAAGCGCCGAATATTGTCCAAATCGGAAGTAGCGCGGTTAATTAAATCTCCTACCGTATTGGCTGCAAAATAAGACGGTTCTAATGTTAATAAATGATTAAAAATTTGCTGTTTGAGGTCAAATTCGACTTGACGCCCGACGCCAAACAGCAAAATCCGCGACGCCATCCGAATCACCCACATGATTGAGGCGAGAATCAGAATTAGTGCCACGAAGTTGAAAACTTGGTCAAATTTAGTCGCAACTTGGAGAGTGTCAACTGCATTCCGAATCAGCAGGGGAATGTAAACGCCCACAGCATTGACAACTAATAGCGAAAAAACGCCCCAGAATGTTGGTTTCCAGTGCGGGCGCATATAAGAGCCGAGTTTTTGCAGTCGAGAATAACGAGCCATTTGTTAGTGCGTAATTTGAGATTGATTGAGGAAAGGAAGAAGGTTCGGCAACGGATTTTGTAACAGATGTAACGGATGTAATGGATGCAAGGAACAAGGTACAAGGAAGAATGAAGAAGTCCGAGGGAAGGCGCAATCTTCAGCTCATGTTTGAGCAATTAAGAACGTCCTAATAGTCTTGGCGGTTGCTATAGAAGGTAGAAGTTTGAAAAAAGGTAATTGCTCAACTAGGGGAAAAAAGGGAGCCATCAGTAGAGAGAGCTTGTTGAATAGATTGATAAGCAGTTAAACC
>NZ_JAUBQR010000393.1:0-2677 GCF_036701385.1 Microcoleus sp. Pol12B4
CCGATCGCCGCAACTAACAATACCAGCCCTAACTGCCACAGTAACAAACGATCGCTGTCAGGAATAGCATCATTGACTAAAATCGAGGTAGCTTGCGGCGTCACCATCCCCAGCAGCGTTCCCAATATCCCTAGCCCGAAAGCAGCGATCATGTCTTTTTCGTAGCCCTTCGTCCCGAACCTAAACAGTTCCGCAGCGTTGCGAACTAATAGCGGCAGGGGTCGGTAAAACATGAGAGTTTCTGGCGACAACTCTTGGGCTACTGCTTTAGTTACCCGTTGGCGACTGCGCTCGATCGGATCGAACAAAGTATAACGAGATCCCTTACCGGGCAACAAAGCTACTGGTCGCTCGTCGGACTTTGTATAAGCCAAAAGTGGGCCGCAGTTCTGCCGCCACCAATCTCCAACCAGCAGCACGCGGCGGGTGCGAAATTGGGACGATCGCGCGATCGCCTCCATCGGATCTTTAACTCGGCTGAAATCTTCGGAGCCCGCCGGGGGATTGACTGTTATCCCTTGTGCCTTACCTACAGCCCCAGCAGCGATTAACAGCGGCGTTCCTTCCTCAGACAAGGCAGTTTTCCGGGGATGCAGCACCTCGGTTAACTCTCCCAAAGCTGTCTGAGTTACTTGGCGGTTTAGCTGTTCTCGTTCCTGAAAGCGCCGGAATTCCTCTGCTTTTTGCTGGGAAACCAGCAAGTTCAAGCAGCAGCAGAAATACTCGTGCAGCAAAGCTAAACTCAGGCGCAGCCAGTCGGCATTTTCCACCTCTGCTGTTGAGAAAATTTGCACCTCAACTTCCCCGGATGCCACCAGCAGGATATTCCCAGCCAAAGGAAAGGCTGGAGAAGCGGCATTTAACTTCAATTCCCCGACACTCGCATCGCCCGACGAGACGCGCACCCAGACAACTGTTCCCGGCGGCGATCGCAGCATTTGACCTTTTTGCAGCGATATCTGCTGCGACGCTGCTAAAACAACAGTTTCTGGGGCAACTTTTTCATCGGGGGCGTGAAGCGCATCTATCCCGTAGGGAATCACTCGTTCTCCCAAATTCTGTATCCACCCTTCCACAAGCGATCGCGTTTTGCTGTCACCAGCAGCAACTAAAGCGGCACAATCTGCGATCGCGATCGGTCCCAGTTCCGTTTCGGCGATCGCGATCGCCAGAAGTCCCCACTCATACCCCAGGGCGGCGCCGAACAAAGCCTCGCCTGCACCGACGCCGAACAGATAATGGCGGTTTCCGGCAGGCTTCTCACTTTGTATTTTGGCTGCAAAAACTGCGATCGCGCCCGATCGAACAATCCATACCTGATGCGGGTCATTCAGCAGCAGCGGTTCATTTCCTTTAATTCGGTGCAGTTTCTTAACAGGATTTAGATCGAGCATAGCTAGTAATTTGCGATTAGTAAAATCAAGTCGGGCAGGGGTTTAAAGCCCTGCCTCAAAGAAGACAGTCCGATTGAATCGATCGGGCTAATCCACAGATCCGCCGGGGATTAATAAAATCCCCGTCTCATAGCTAAAGTCGGTTAAAACCGACTGAATAGCCAAATCAAACCATCATTCATTTCAGTCCTCTTCAGAGGACTTTAGCTATTAGACAGGGAATTCATTCCCTGGCGGACTACCGGGTTGGCGGGCTGACAGGTGAAGTTGAAACCAATGGCTATTCCTGTGTCCCTACAAGGGCTATATACCTTACCTAAAAACTGCTGTATTTCTGCTGTTTATTGTTCGTTCCCAACCAAACGAGCATAAGCACCTCCTAGCTTTTGCAACTCCTCATGAGTCCCTCTCTGAACTACCTTCCCCCCTGCAAGCATAATAATTTCATCGCAATCTCGAATCGTACTCAAACGGTGAGCAACCACAATACAAGAAGTACCGCGACGCCTCAAATTGTGATCGATAATTAACTCTGTTTCAGCATCCAGAGCACTTGTTGCTTCATCCAGCACCAACACCGCTGGATTCCTCACTAATGCCCTGGCAATTTCCAAGCGCTGCCGCTGTCCGCCGCTCATATTTGTCCCCCCTTCATTGAGTTGAGCATCGTATCCTCCTGGCATATTCAAAATAAGTTCGTGAATTGCCGCATCAATGCACGCTTGCACTAAATCTGCTTCCGGTACTGTCGGGTCCCAAAGCGTGAGATTTTCCCGAACAGTGCCGGCATATAGAAATATTTCTTGTTCGACCATTGCCAGCGAATTTGCTAGGATAGAACGCGGAATCAAATTGCGGGGAACCCCATCAAATAAAATTTCGCCATTGATTGGTTCGTAAAGTCTGGTAACAAGTTTGGCAATAGTAGATTTGCCCGAACCGCTGCCCCCCACTAACGCTACCCGCTGACCAGGTTTGACTGTTAAGTTCAAATTTTCAATTAGCGGCGCTTCCAAGCGGCTGTAGCCAAAACTGACACCGCGCAATTCAATCCAGCCCTGCAAATGAAAAGAATCTGGTGCAAGGGCGGCGCGGTCGTTTCCACTATTAAAAGAATCGCGGTCTGCTTCTGGATCGATCCGGTTTTGGAGAACGTCATCAAGTCGGTTTAAATCGGCTTCTAATTCTTGCAGAGTGCTGCCAAAGTTGACTAGATTGTTGACTGGTCGGAGGAATTGTTGAGTGAGACTTTGATAGGCAATTAACATCCCGATACTCAAACC
>NZ_JAUBQR010000082.1:0-25419 GCF_036701385.1 Microcoleus sp. Pol12B4
AGTGTCAAATATTAACTCCAAAATTGTATGAGCTACTATTTTAGCGTTTTGTTTCGATCGGCTGCGGTGTCGGGCACACAGGGGTGTAGTGATATCTCGGATGGGAAGGGGCGAAGGGGGCGATCGGCTGTTTGGGAGATACGTTATCTTTTCTGGTAACTGCTGGAATCTTCAAAACATTCCCTAGCTGAACAATTAGTCTAATGGACTTGCTATTTTTGGTAATTCTCTCATTTTTTCTATTTTTAGTCAGTGCTATCAAAGGTTATTTTGTCGTTAAGCCGCTGCTAGCTTCTCTGGAAATTTTTAGGATTATTTTCTTAATTCAACCTAAAAACTTTTTCTAAAAATTTTAATAAAAATGGCTGTAACGGGAAGTCAAAAGTCTGTTTAAGTAATCTGTATTTTACTTTTTATCCGGGTAGTCAGGGCTTTCTGGATGGCGGCGGGGACAGTTCCAGTTCTCGTTTTATTCGCGACTTAAATCGCTCAACCATCAGTATTTCTTTTTTTTTGTATTTATGTTAACGAACGTTATTTCTGTACTGCTAGGAACATCTTTTGGCACTCTAAGTAGGCACGATTTCAAGCGGTTATCTTATTTTGGCAGCGGCGCCAATATTTTCTCAGCATGACTCGCTGCCACCGCCGCAAATAAAGTTTCATAATGATTCAAAGCTTCCTCAAATCCGTAATTCTCAACAGCATAATTTCTGCCTTGCTCGCCCAAGGCATCGACCTTAGCAGGGTGCAGGTACAAATCCTCAACAGCCTCAGCCAAAGCCTGCGGATCTTCCGGCGCTACCACCACCCCGCCACCGCTTTGCTGCACTGCTTTCTGAGCCGTACCAGTTTCGGGAACCGAAGCCAAAATTGCCCGACCGCTGGCGAGAATTACTTGAATTTTTGAAGGCATATTGAAGTTAGTAACGCGGCGCTTTTGTACGACTAAACTAACATCAGCAGCAGCTAACAATTCGGGCAACTTTTCTCGCGGTTCAAATGGTAGCAACATTACATTATTAGCTTTGTAAGTTTCGCAATCTTGTTGCAAGCGCGCCAAGGCTGTTGATTCCCCCACAATTACAAAAGCGATTTCGGTTAGGTGTTTCAAACGAGCCGCTGCTTGGACAACTGTTTGCAAGCCTTGAGTGAGGGCAATATTCCCTGCATAGAGAACGACAAATTTGCCCTTGAGTTTGTGAGTTTCTCGAAATGAGTTATTTTCCTTGGGTAAGGGGCGAATGAAATTGACATCAACCCAATTGGGAACGCAAACTATTTTTTCGGGGGGTACTCCCTGAGAATGCAATTTTTTGACAAAACCGTTGTCGATGACGCTGACTTGGCTGGCTGTGCTGTAGGCCAATTTTTCCAAAGCGTCAGCAATGCGAACTAGCAGTCCGTTTTTTTTGACCAAGCCGACGCGCACGGCTGCTTCAGAGACGATATCCTGAACGTTGAGGACGATCGGGCAAGCGCGAATCCAGCCGTAAAAGGCGACTGGGACGCAAATCGGTAAAGGGGGCATTGTCGAGAAAATCACGTCGGGACGCCAGCCTCTGAAGGCTTGGACGGCGCTGGAGACGACAAAACTGCCGTCTAGCAACAGTCGGTCTAGGAGGGTGGGGTGGGGGCCGTTGACGCGCAGGTAGCTGCGCTGAATTGTCACGCCGTTGTGTTCTTCGGTGAGGTAAAATTTGCCCTCATATTGCGGATAAATCCGGCGCTGCGGATAGTTGGGCATTCCTGTGACTACTCGGACTTCGTGACCTCGCTTGACTAGGCCTTGCGCTAGTTCTGTCATCAGGGGGGCAATGCCGATCGGCTCTGGATAATAGTTATAGGAATAAATTAGAATACGCATAATATTTATTTTGAAGCAAATTGTCCTCCAGCCGCGTGCATCGAGCCTGCACCCGCAGAATAGCAGAGGATGTGGTTGGGTTCCGGGTAGGACAATAGGGGGCGAGGGGATCTTCCACTCCTTGGGAAAGAAGCCGCCCTTACCGGGCGGGTATCGCGCCCTCAGCTAATGTTTTTTCGCATTACCAGGCAGTTGCGGCGATCGTCGGTACGGATATACCGAAGGTCGTCTGTGAGCTTGTACATGAACACCAGTCCCCTTTCTCCTTCTCTGTCCAAAGGATCGCGCTGCTCTTGCATAATCGAGTGCAGCTTTGCTTCTAAGTTGAAGGGTTGACCCCTGTCCCAAATCCTAATTTCTAAGTAATCGGCAAACACTTTTACCTCAATGTCTATGGGCGTTGTGGAGGGCAAGTTCTGGTGAGCGTGGCGGACAGCGTTTGTAAAGCCTTCGTTGATTATCAGCCGGCACTGCCACCAAAAATCGGCTGGCAGCAGGGGCAAAACGATATTCTCCAACCATTCCAAAACGGATGTTAAAGCATTCAGGTCTGTTTCAACCTGAAGGTGCGGCTCGGCCTTTGGTTGCTTGTCTTTCATCTTTCTTCCCCCTGGTCGGCCCCCACCACCGCTGTACTCAGCGCCGGAGGGAGAGAAAAAGGAGGGCAAGGTCTTGGCAACATATTAGTTAAGTCAAGCTTGAGTTGAAGAAGCCCGTTTTGCCTCAAGGTGAGCATTCCTTTCGCACCATTTACTCGCACAGCAAATGAGAGACTTCCGATACTGTAACCCGCCTCGGTAGGGCGTTTAAATAGGGAAAATTCCCGAGTCAGCTTGCGAGGAAGTGATTTAAGCTTCGACCGTGTTAGCAGTCGCTACTTTTCTAAACACACGTTAGTTCTTCTCGTCCTCGAAAATCATGCTGGGATCATTCGAGTATGACCTCGAACTGGCTAATTGCTAATTATTAATGCTCTAATTGCAGAGCTGGCAACTAGCTGTGCATTTTCTGGGCGTGTGAATTTTAACACTTAATGCTAACGTAGCTATCGTTAGCGATCATCTGCTTGACTAAGTATCAACTTCGAGTTCCCGCCCCCCGTTGGCAACAGCACCTCAAAGTTCAGCGGTGGGTTGTTGAGGGTTGCTACACAGCGCCACTATTTTTGTTAAACAGGACTGTTACAGTTTTGACAATTAGTTTGAGGTCATACACCAGGCTCCAGTTTTGTTGGTATTTTAAATCTAAACGGATGACATCTTCAAAATCGCGGACTTGAGAGCGACCGTTGACTTGCCATTCCCCTGTCATCCCCGGTTTGACATCCAAACGCTGCCACTGAGGGACTTCGTAGCGCTCAACTTCGTCTGGAGTAGGCGGTCTAGTGCCGACTAGACTCATTTCGCCTTTGAGAACGTTCCAAAACTGCGGCAGTTCATCGAGGCTGGTTTTGCGTAAGATGCGCCCGACTTTAGTAATCCGCGGGTCGTTGTCATTTTTGAAAAATGCGCCAGAAGCCTGGTTTTTGATTTGGGCTTTCATGGCTTCGGCGTTGGTACACATCGATCGAAATTTCCAAATCCGAAATTGTCTGCCCATCCAGCCACAGCGGGTTTGACCGAAAAATATCGGGCCTGGATCGTTGATAGTGATGGCTGCAGCTATGGGTACGAGCAAAATTCCTGTAATTATCAAACCGACTATTGCCCCAACAATGTCTATCAGCCGCTTCACCCACGATTGCACTGAGGGGTGGGTCATCGGTAGCTGATTGTCCGAGGGCTTGGTCTCTGTGGGAGTTGAGGTTGCAGAGGGCTGCTCGATCGTCAGCACTTGATCTAGGCTGGTGAGAGCAAATACTGCCATCACCTGCGGCTTGAGGCTTTGGAGCACCAAGTCGCTGCCACGCTGTTTGGCAAATTTCAGATTGCTGACTAAAGCACCGATCCCGCTACTGTCGATGAATGTCGTCTGACTGAAGTCTAGGACAATCTTGCTGGGAACGGTGGTGCTTTCCGAAAAAAGTTGCTGGCAGGTTGTCTTGAAGTTTACAGCTTCAAGTACGCTCAAGCGCACGGGTATGTGAACTGAGGGAATTTCGTCCGAGTACGTTACCCGAAAATCTGCCTCTGGGGTTTGACTGACCATGAAGTCCTGGTTTCAAATTTCAAGCTGATGTCTTTAGCCTATTCTGTCCTAGCAGCTCCCCCTTTACCAAATATTATGGTTAACAAAAGGCTAGCTTTATACAAACTTTACAAAAACGCCTGCAAACTCGCCCGCCGAGAATGATATCAAAGGCAAAAATAGACTTGAGTCTACCAGTGCCTGTTTTGGCGCAAAGATTTTTGAACGCAGTCGCGGCCCAACTTTGACATCGGAATCAAGATTTTTGTGGATTCAGGCCGATTAATGTTGTCGTTAATAATTTTGGTGCCTCTCTCGCACCGGATAACCATCGCAGTTAACAGTTAACAGCTAACACAGAAGTCAACAGTTAACGGTTAACTGGAAAACGCCCGTAACAAGCCTCCGGGGATGAGGTTAAGAATTGTAGACGTTTTCTGACTGGGAGGTTTCGCGGGTGATGGGTTTGACTTTGGCTTTGGCTTTGGCTGCGTTGCGTTTGAGGGCCTGGAGACGAGCTTCGTATTTAGCCCGCTGCTGTTTTTTGGAGGTTTGCTCGATTAAGGTTTTTAAGGCGCTGCCGAGGCTTTTGTAGGCGTTTGGGAGAGTGTAGCCGAAGCGGGTTGCCAGGGCGAGGGCTTTTTCGTCGGCGTCTACTGCTTCTTTTAAGCTTTTCTCTCCGTTGTTTTTTTGGTAAAGTCTCCAGCCGGAGACGCCGCACAGGGATAGGGCTAGTAACAGCAGCAAGCCGTCTTGCACCCAAAGTTCGCCGACAGCGCCGCCTAAACCAATTGCGAGGGCTGCCATTTCCCAACCGTCTCTGGGAATGGTGTCGTTTTGGATTCTGGCGACTTCGTGCCAAAATAGGAGGTTACGCTGATCCATTGCTAGCTGTTCCCAGCGGATCAGGTCTATTTGGATTTCTACCTGGTCTTTGCCTATTTCTTCGCTGCGGATCAGGGTAGGATTAACTTCTATTGTTTTTTCTACTGTTACCCAACTTTGGAGTTCTGGGGGCAGTATGTTTTTCAAGCGCCGGATCTCACTCATCTCGGCTCTTGCTGTAGAGGTTGCATAGGATGTCATAGCTCCGGCCTATTGATTTTCCAAAGGTTAATATGTGTCTATTTCTGGAGTATAGCAAACCTTGAATCCAAATATAGTCGAGTAACGGGGGTCGATCGACCAATACTTGCAAATTTACTTGATTTTAGTCTCAGGGGGCGATCGCAACTGCCGACTCGATCCTTGACTTTCGACTATTTCATCAACAGTTCGATTTCTTGTCGCAATTTCGACCAAGCCGACAAAACTTCCGGCTGAGAAGTTATGCCTTTTTGAACTAAAACAACTCCGTCAAATACTTCAGAAAATCCCTACAAACCTCGCCGTAGAGCTTCATCGGTAAAACGCACTCCCCCCCCGAACTATACCCTGTCAATCGGAGCTTTTAAAGTCTTCTGCTGTAAATGCCACAACTCATAATCCACAGCTAATTAAAAAAAATGGCGACAACTCAATCCGTGTAATATGAGTCTAAAACCTTCTTTTCTCGTCCATTATGGGATATCTTTTTAGGGTCAATAAAGTTGTGCAACTCTTCTTTTTGTCCCAACATCCTCTCTTTTTTTGCCTCGTTTAACATTCATTTTTTCTCTTTTTTTGCTACATGAGCGCGATCGCCCACAGTCGGGTATTCGATCGCGCTCATGTCGCGAGTGGGAGCGTCCGCTGCTGGCACTAACTACTGGTCTACCCCTTTTCATTCTTGCAGCGGATATTACCACTTTTAGGAGATTTATACACATCATTCAGACGCGATTTAAATAATTAAAGTGACTTAAGAAGACCACTTTCCAACTGATAAATTGCTGCCATGATTCCGCTTTCAGGATTTGTGAGCAGGGACTTTTTGACATCTTTTAAGTATTCTACAATGTGTGCCCGCAAAATTGGTCTTTCTACTTTGACTGTGTGATTGTAATCCCACAAATCCCAGATGATAATCCCGATGCCAACAATCGGGTCGATTAAACTTACTCCCAACTGACTAGCAACTGTACCGCCTGTTTTTGTGGCTACCTTGGCTGCGGCTTTGCTGGCAACTTTTGCCGTAACTTTGCTGCCAACTTTAGCTGCTACTCCCAAAATTAATGGTTTAGCAATTAAGTAGCCGCTGCCGCCAACTAATACTTTTAATGATAAATTCGAGACATTTCCTTTGTCGCTAATTGTGGTGGCAATATCGTTCAGGTATTTGTCCCACTGTACTTGCGGTATATTATAATTGTTTTGAACAACTTTCACATTCTTGCTAACTTCTGATATGTACAAATTAGCAGTATCTTGAGTGATTAATTGAAATCGCAGTTGAGCGTTTTTGGGTACCAGCACGCGGTTAGCAAATTCTCTTTGAAAGTCTTCCGTTAATTTTTCGGAAACAGCACGAGATGCTTCTGTCATATCGAATCTGTTGAGTAGGGCAGATTTCACGAAGCTAAAAGGTACGGCAAACTCCATCTTTTTTTGAGTGAAGTAATCAAAGTACCAATCGAGGAAACTGTTGTCTACTCGTGCAATTACTTCGCTTTCCCATTTGTCCAACTCTTTTGAGGCGAAAGTTTCGGCTGTTGTATGGGATTTTTGGATGGCGTTTTTAATGTCTTGGTTGACTTTGCTAAAATCGTGTGGCGGCGAGACTACAACTGCTGTGGTTCCGGTATTTGTTAGTGACTGGGAAATTAGAAAGTTACCTAATAGGGGAATGATGACTACGAGAATTACGATCGTCCAAATCATCGGCGTCACAGTTTTGATAAACTGACCGATAACTCTGAGACGCTCTGTTTTCTCTGAATAGCTAATTTCTTCCTTGTCTTGACTCATGGCGGTTTCTCAAATGATGAGAGTTGGGCTAGTTTCGATTATAGGCGATCGTATCTGCGATCGTCTTACGGGCGTGTGGCCTGGAATTCTGGAAGGGTTGCGGAAAAGTGCATGAAGCGGAGCTATCCAGTTATCCCTTTCGTGAATAGTAGGGAATCGCCCATTTTTTATTTTTGTGGGGGTGGTTTTAGTTGGCAGTTGTCTCAATATGATAGTGTGGCTGGCATCAAGAATCGACCTTGGCATAAAAGTCTTCGTCAGCTTGCTGGAAAGCAGGGCGAGCCATCAATTTTTCAGTGTAAACAGTTAAAATTGGCTGATTTTTCAGCATTCCCAATTTTAAAGCCCAGACGAGAACTCCGCCTGCAACAATATCAGCTATAGTAAATTGGTTTTCGACGAGGTAATCTTGATTTTTTACTGCCTCTGTGAGTGGTTGTGAAACGCGGTCAAACCATTCTTGGGCTTCCGGCGCTGAGCATTCTTGGGCTACTTTCTTGGGCAGCAATTTCTCTGGCAAGTGAGGCAAAACATTAAACATGAATTTTTCAACAGGGGGTTCTAGCGTTGCAACTGCATAAAAGAGCCACTGGTAGTAATAGCCTCGCGCTGGTGTCGAGAGTGCTGGCGCTAATTCTTTTTCTGGATATCGGTCAGCGAGGTAAGCACAAATGGCAGCCGACTCGAAGATAGTAACATCTCCATCGATTAAGACGGGTACTTTCCCATGAGGGTGCAATTTTCGGTATTCTGGTTCTTTCATCACAGCCATCGTTGGTTTTACCAATTCATAAACAATCCCCATCTCTTCCAAACACCACCGAGGCCGCACTGCTCTTGTTGTAGGAATGTAATAAAGTTTCATAGTTTCTCAAGATTTTTTTACTTATGTTAAATTTTCATTCTTTTTGACTTCAAATCTAATATCTAAAATCTCAAATCGATTGACTCCGAGGGTTAACTTTTAGCCGGCTTTACTTAATACAACCAGAATGTACTGGTCAAGGCTAACTCCTTCTCTTTCTGCTTTTTCTGCTAAACTCAAATGTAGAGATTTAGGAATCTGTAAAGATAGACTTCCACTATACTCAACTTCCGTTGCAGGTAAAGGAATCTCATCCCCACACTCATAAGCAGTCTCTATCCACAATTCCCTAGCTTCCTGAATATTCTCCATCGCTTCGGACAAAGTTTCACCCTGAGACATACAGCCAGGAAGGTCTTTTATTATAGCTGTATAACCTTCAGGTTCAGGATAAAAATTGATAGGATATTTCAGGTTCAAGTAATAATCTAGGGATTTAAGCTTGACTTTCATCTTCTGATTCATCGCTCCATTCCTCTAACTTCAATAATGCCACAATTTGCCTGACGTAGACTCCTTTTACCTTCTGACCGCCCTTTTTAGGGACTGTAATCTTTAATCCATCGGCATTTCGGAAAGAATGGTGACTTCCTTTCGATCGCTTTTCTTCAAACCCAAAAGCAGTTAGATATAGCACACATAGTCAAACCGCACTTCAGACGGGTTTGATAAAAATTGTTCTATCAGTTTTCCTAACTTACTCATATTAACCAAATTTTCCGACTATCTATCACAGCTTTCCAGGACTTACGCAGTGATAACGATTTTTTGTCATTCTGAGCGATAGCGAAGAATCTCAAGGTCTGATACTACCGTTACAATGCGTAAGTCCTGTTTCATTAGGGGATTGTACTTATATCTAATAAGTTATTGTAATCCTCTTGGATCTCTAGGGAAGGAATTTCAATATTTAAAAGAGACATATAACGATGACATATTTCTCTCGCCTCATCGATTCAGTTTTTGCAACTCATCTTTTTCAAGCCTAGTCATCTCTTCAGGCATTGGCAATGGGCGCGCGTTTTCATCTTCCTCATTTTTTAATATATTCCTATTTTTTTTCCTAAGACCTAAAGCTTTTTTATATTTAAAAAATTCTGCCTTGTCACGGTGAGCTATTGCTTTGTCTCTCTGATTAAAAAGTATTTTTTCAATCCATCTAGATTCGGATCGTAATCTTTGTCACCCGCTTCTTTATATTTGAATTTAATTTGGTCTTTCTCTAATTGTTTTCTGTCTAACTCACCTATTTCCTGGGATGTTTTTTTCCATGATTTATAATTACTTTCAACAATATTTAAAATTTGGGGAACGCTTACAGCATCTTTATGTGAGTCATATACTTGACACAAATATAATACACACAGGTCGCGAAATCCCAAGCTAGTCATCGTCCAGAAATGACGTGCTTTAGCGTATTTTTCTGGCGTACTACCCAAACCATAAAATAAATCATAAGCTACCGACAAATAGTATTGAGCATCCGACAGCCTAGCATCAATAGAGTGAAGCATCTCACTAAATTCTTCTTTTTCAACTGTCATTTTGATAGCCTTTTATTGATTAACTTATAAAGTGGGGTAGGCATTACCTACCCCACTTATATAATTATAACGCTTTTTACAGCACTGAAAATCGGAAGTAGATGAGCTAGAAATTAAACCTGAGCCTCATTCTTCACCAAATTACCCCAACCCAAATCCTTCAGCGAATTATTCCGGCGCAGCGGACGAGTCACCAACTCCAAAATATCCCGCGCATTACCAAAGCCGTGAATCTGAGCAAAAGTAAACTCAACAGACCACTTAGTATTAATTCCCCGCGCTTCTAAAGGATTAGCGTGAGCCATACCCGTAATCACCAAATCAATATTCTGCTCGTAAATCCGCTGAAGCTGATTGTAATTGTCTGGTTTCTCCACAATCCGAGGAGTAGGAACTCCCATCTCGTGACAAGTCTTTTCTAACAAAGCCAATTCAGCCGCTTGATAGCGCTTGTCCATATAAGGAATGCCGATTTCCGGGCAAGTCATGCCGCAGCGAATCAAGAAACGTGCTAAAGAAATCTCTAGCAAATTGTCTCCCATAAAGAAGACTGATTTGCCGCGAATTATTTGCAGGTAATCTTCCAAACCAGCCCAAATTTGCGCTTCCCGTTCGTCCAAACCTTTTGGTTCAATTCCCAACACTGAGCAAATCTTTTCAATCCAAGCGCGAGTTCCGTCAGGGCCGATCGGGAATGGCGCACCAATTAGCTTACACTTGCGGCGGCGCATCAACGTAGAAGCAGTGCGCGACAAGAACGGATTCATACCCGATACATAATAACCTTCTTCCAAGACTGGCAATTCAGTGTAGCGCTTGGAAGGAAGCCAACCGGAAACTTTGATTCCTTGCTTCTTCAATTCTAGAGTTAGCTGAGTAACAACCGGATCGGGCAAAGAACCGAAAAGTACCAGCGGCGTGTGCTTGACATATTCCGATTCATCTGCTGCAACTTCCTCTTTTTTCTTACCGAAATTCAGCAGTTGAGAGATAGCATTGCGTTCTTGTTTCTGAGATTCCATCACGGGCGCTTTCTCAGGGCATTTAGCAGCCATCGCTGCTAAAACCGTATCTTCCCCTTGAGTAAAAGCGTAATCCAAGCCGTTAGCGCGCGCTGTGACGATGGGAATGCCAATTTCTGCTTCGAGTTTCGGCGCTAACCCTTCCAAGTCCATTTTGATGATTTCGGTGGTGCAAGTGCCGATCCAGACAATTACACTGGGGTTACGATCGCGCTTAATTTGCAAGCACAGCCGCTTCAACTCATCATAATCGTTTAACTGAGCGGAAATATCGCCTTCTTCCAACTCAGCCATCGCATAGCGAGGCTCAGCAAAAATCATCACGCCCATGGCGTTTTGCAAGAAATAGCCGCAAGTCTTGGTACCGATGACCAAGAAAAAGCTATCTTCAATTTTTTGATAAAGCCAAGCTACGCAGCTAATCGGACAAAATGTGTGATAATTGCCTGTTTCGCATTCAAAGTTTAAAGCTTCCGGTTCATTAGTAGTAATAGCAGTCATATTTCAAATCTTCTCCCTTTAAATTGTTTTTAGTCTGAAACAGGACAGGCTCGGCGAGCGAGGAAATACCTGTATTTTGCGATCGCATCTCTTGCTGCGGACAAGCATAAGTTCTTTTTCCGGTTGTTTTTCCTCTCGAACGCGAACAGGCGCAGCGGCGAGAAAACACCTGTGAAAGTGCGATCGCACTTTCGCAGCGAACAATAAATAGAAATACCTGATTTTGGGCTAATTCCTCTAAAAAATAGATGCAGCCTATTCAATATTTCCGCAGCCGCAGCATCCAAAATTTGATCTAAAAAATTCTGCGCGAGGGCTTATAATCCCTCACAGCAGGGATTTAGTTTTCTTCAACTCGCTCCGGCAAAAAGCCTTTTGGGAGTTGTGAATTGGAGCTAATTAAAAATCAACAACTCGCAACTCACAACTCACCAATAGACCGGCAAAATTCAAGACTAGAAGAGATGCGGGCGATCGCCACAACCTCACTTAAAATCCGACAAAAAGCCCGAAATTTCTTCATCCTCATCGTCGGAATCCAAATCGCCGAGACCTAGAGCATCTAAATCATCTTCATCGGGATCTCCGGTAGTTGCTTCCCCCAGATCGTCGAGTCCGAGATCGTCGAGGTCGTCGTCATCAGATACAGAGAAATCGTCAATACCGTCATCGTCCAAGTCACCCAGATCCATGTCTAGGTCATCTGAGGTCGCTGTCCCAAACGGATCAGGTATTTCTTCGGCGACAAACTCTGCATCTTCTTCCCCAAACGGATCGGATATTCCCGATTCGAGATCCCCAGAGGTCAAAGTCGCAAATTGTGAGGCTTCTTCTTCCTCGTCATCGCCGAGGTCGAGACCGCCCAAAGCCGAGGCTTCTTCTTCCTCGTCATCATCGCCGAGGCCGAGACCGCCCAAAGCTAAGGCTTCTTCTTCCTCATCGTCGCCCATATCAAAGTCCGATACGGCGTCTTCCTCATCGTCGCCCATATCAAAGTCCGATACGGCGTCTTCCTCATCGTCGCCCATATCAAAGTCCGATATGGCGTCTTCCTCATCGTCTTCGAGACCGAGAGCGTCCAAAGCCGAGGCTTCTTCCTCGTCATCGTCCATGTCGAAGTCGGAGACCGCTTCTTCCTCAAACTCATCGTCCATGTCAAAGTCGGAGACCGCTTCTTCCTCCTCGTCGTCCATGTCGAAGTCGGAGACCGCTTCTTCCTCGTCATCGCCCAAGTCGAAGCCAGAGACTGCTTCTTCCTCAAACTCATCGAAGGATTCGTCGGAACTCAGTGCTGACGCACCAGCAGCCAGACCGGCTGCTCCGGCGACTCCGGCTACTACTCCGGCTGCTGCTAAGGCCGCACCGCCCAATTTATTAGATTTGGCATCAGCGGGTGCAGCAGTTGCAGTTTGAGCTGCTGCGGGTGCAGCAGTAGAAGTTTGAGCGACTGCGGGTGCAGTAGTTGCAGTTTGAGCGACTGCGGGTGCAGTAGTTGCAGTTTGAGCTGCTGCGGGTGTTGGAGATTTACCGGCCGTCTGCGGCGCGATATTTGAGGGCATACCCAGCGCGATGTCCGGGTCAAAATTTAGTCCCAACACTTCGATCAGGCTGTCTGCATCCGGCTTGAGTTTTGAGAAGGGCAGCATTAATTGCTGGAGTTCCGGCTCCAGGGCAGCCGCAATTCCCAGGATGAGGTAAGAAACAGGCCTTTTCCCGCCGTCGGGTGTGGCGACCGTGTTCTCAGCCGTCATGTGCAGGAGCAGCCAAGCCCGATTTACCTGGTAGTAGTCCAACCACTTCTGTTTGAGAGCAACTGAAAAAGTATCAAAAAAAGCCATAACCTCTTTATCCTCATCCTGATCGCTAGACCTATTAAACCATCATCAGGTCTAGCTCATCTTCCTCCTTCTTGACCACCGGTTGCACTGGATTTAGATAAAAATCTGAAAGTAAGGCGAATAATTCGCGATCGGGCGTGTCGTTGGGCACTACTCCTTCGGGCATTGCCAAAATCTGGTCGGCGATGTTGAGGTAGTAATCGCAGACGTAGTTAAGGGAAGGATCGCTTTCGGCCATCTCAAACAATGTTTTGCCTTTGACGCGAGAAACTCGGATGTCTTCAATCAAGGGCAGCACTTCCAGCACCGGCATGGGTACAGAGTCAATGTACTTGTCGATCAAGTCGCGCTTTGAGGTGCGGTTGCCAATTAAACCAGCGAGCCGCAACGGGTGAGTGCGGGCTTTTTCGCGGACTGAGGCGGCGATGCGGTTGGCTGCAAATAAAGCATCGAACCCGTTGTCGGTAACAATCATGCAGTAATCGGCGTAGTTCAAGGGGGCTGCAAAACCGCCGCACACTACGTCACCGAGCACGTCAAAGAGGATGATGTCGTATTCGTCGAAGGCATTGAGTTCTTTGAGCAGTTTGACGGTTTCACCGACTACATAGCCCCCGCAGCCAGCTCCTGCGGGAGGGCCACCTGCTTCTACGCAGTCAACGCCGCCGTAGCCTTTGTAGATGACATCTTCGGGCCAAACGTCTTCGTAGTGATAGTCCTTTTGCTGAAGGGTGTCAATAATTGTGGGGATCAAGAAGCCAGTGAGGGTAAATGTGCTGTCGTGCTTTGGATCGCAACCGATTTGCAAAACTTTCTTGCCGCGCTTGGCTAGGGCAACGGAGATGTTGCAGCTTGTTGTCGATTTGCCAATTCCACCTTTTCCGTAAACTGCGAGTTTCACTCTTTGTTCTCCTATAGGTTTCTATCAAAACGATGAGGGCTGGGTTTTCCTGCTTGTCTTCGATCGCCCAATTGCAATAGCCCAATTGCAATTCCCTTACTGTCAGTCGATTTGAGATTTCAGATTTGAGATTAAAGAATGAACTCCACAGATGAATCTGGGGCTTCTCTCTAACTAAAATTTTCTCTCTCTACGACTTTTGTTTGGGGCTTGTATCCGTCTTTGGGTTAGGCCAATTTTGGACTCTGCCCTTAGTCACCTCGTTGAAAGCATTATTAGCTAACTTGGGATGAAAAGAAAGGGGGCGTCTAAATGAAAATGCTAGTAAATTTGTTTATTTTGCATCTTGGGGAATTTTAACTGGTTTTTTGATATAAAAATCTATTTTTAGATTATTTTTACATTTTAAATTAATTTTAGAATCCTTTCTTAATATAAAGAGGTACAAAAATAAAACAAAAATTAACTTCTCAAACAATCTGGGCTGTTGGCTTTGGGGCTAGGATGTAGGCAGTTGATGGCTTGTGCGGGTAACTGAAACGGTCATAAAGGCGCTAGTGGATGAGGCAAACTCGAAGTGAGTTCGGATCAGTTGGGTCAGGGGATGGCAAAGTTATGGGATTTGAGATTGGAGATTTGAGATTTTAGATGGGGAAAGATTGGCTTTGCTGGGGTTTCTGGTGTTTTGTAAAAAATTGTGAATTTTTAGGAAATGGTGGCGAGTCGGAGAGTGAGGGAGGAGGGGGCGAGAGTGGGAGAGTTGGAGATTGGGAGAATATTATTTTTTCCCAATGACTACTGATACCAGTTGAAAAAAAGAATGCAACTGTAGGCCCGTGATCCAAACCACGAGCTTCCTCAGTCATTTCCAATTCTGCAATCGAAAATCGAAAATCTTATGGCTGTTGGCTAATGACAACTGACGATCGGAATCTCGATCGCAAACTCAGTGCCCCGTCCAGCTTCCGAAACGCAGTCGAGCCGCCCCCCGTGCTGTTCGACAACTAAATGGTAAGAAATCGACAGTCCCAACCCAGTGCCCTTGCCTACTGGTTTGGTAGTAAAAAACGGGTCAAATAATTGGCGGCGAATCTCCTCCGGTATGCCCTGCCCGTTGTCGGAGATGCGGATCGCCACAAAATCGCCACCAACAACTTCAGTACGAATTGTAATTGTCGGCACACTCAATGGAGAACTAGGATTTGACGGGGGTGAATTTTTTCCATCTCTCGTCGCCCATTCCCCTTTCTGGATTTCTTCATCCAAAGCATCAATAGCATTGCCGATAATATTCATAAACACCTGATTTATCTGACCGCCACAGCACTGGATCAGGGGCAAATTACCGTATTCTTTAATAATGTTAATAGCTGGATGTGCGCCGTGAGCTTTGAGCCGATGCTGCAAAATCAACAAAGTGGTTTCGAGTCCCTCATGAATGTCAACGAGCTTGATGTTAGATTGATCCGATCGCGAAAAATTACGCATCGACACAACTATTTGGCGGATGCGTTCGGTTCCTACTTGCATAGAAGACAGGATCTTAGATAAGTCTTCTACCAAAAAATCGACTTCCATCTTTGCTGCTGCTTCCCTAATTTCCGAGACTGGTTCGGGATAGTGCTGCTGGTAAAGTTCCAACAGTTGAAACAATTCTTTGATGTAGTGGCTGGCGTGGGAAAGGTTGCCGTAGATAAAATTAACAGGATTGTTAATTTCGTGAGCGATACCGGCAATCATTTGTCCCAAAGAAGACATTTTTTCGGTTTGCACTAATTGAGTTTGAGTTTGCTGCAACTTTCGCACAGTTTGCTCTAATTGCTGCGCTTGATTTTTCAAGCAAGCTTGCTTTCGCCGCAGCGCTTCTTCGACTCGCTGGCGCTTGAGAATATCCCGTCTCAACAATTCATTGGATTCTAAAAGTTGAGCGGTGCGTTCTTCAACTTGTTTTTTTAAGTCGTCGTGAGCTTGGCGCAGGGCTTCTTGGGCCCGTTGCCGCTCTAAAATTTCTTCCTGCAAAAGTTGGTTGGCTTTCTGCAATTGGGTGGCTCGCTCGTCCACTGCTTGCTGCAAAAGCTCGATCGTCCCGTACATTTCAGATTGGTTAAAAACTTGCGGCAAACTTGTCTGAGAGACAACCCCCAAAAGTTCTCCCTGGCTGCCAACTACGACCAAACGGCGGACGCAGTGCCGCTGCATGGACTGGTGAGCACTCCAGAGAGAATCGGCGGGAGATATGCAAAATAAAGGCGCACTCATGGCCTCTATAGCCGATATTTGGGAGAGGTTTAATTCGAGGGCGTGAAATTGCACGATGTCGCGCTCGGTGACAATGCCGATCGGAATTTGATAATTTTGTGTTGGTGCGATCGCCTGATCGGGATGCTGAGTTTGCTCTTCGACAATGACTACGGAACTAACTCGATGCTTGACCATGAGCTGGGCTAAATCGAGGGCTGAGGCAGTTGTTGGGGCAGAAATGACTTCCTTGGTCATGACATCTGCTGCACAGCGCAAATTGGTTAGCAAGTTAATCGGTTGCAGCGCTTCGTGAATGGCTTCGCGGGTGATGATGCCCAGAAGTTGCGAGTCCTCGTCCACTACGGGCAAATGCCGAATCTGATGCTGGCGCAACGTGAATATAGCGGTGAAAATATCTTGAGACTTGGATTGTTTGAGGGTAATGGGCGATCGAGTCATTACGTCACCAATTGTCAATCCGACCGTACAAGCTCCGACGGTAGTTAGCTTGACGATATCACGTTCTGTAAAAATGCCGATCGGGCGATTATCTTCGACGACTAAGACGCAACTCCGCTTGGCTGCGCTAGCAACAGCGTTTTGTTTTTCGCCACAAAGCTGACAGGAGACACGCATCGGGTTCATGAGAGCCAACACCTGCGCGATCGGGGTTTCTGGAGGCACGGTGAGGGGGTGGCGGTCGATCGCCCGATCTAAAGGTGACGAGTAGAGCGGCCGGCTGTTAGGCCGTCCGGCTGGTTCTGATGATTTAATTACGGGCAACTGCAGGGCTGAATCTCGGAAATGTTGTAATTTTTCTTCTTGTAGCATGATTATTAATTTTACTTAATGAGTTGTTACAATTTTGGAGACTTGGGTTAGCAGACTTAGCATTAATTAAGCGAGTGACAGATGCTCGATCGCCTAAAATCTGATTGCTAGAACACTCTTATTTAATTTTTATTTTTTAAATCCTATGTCCTGGACACCATTAAGTCATCGAATTCATCATTTGCCGCTGATCCTTGCGGGCCCGATTTTGCGCCGGACTGAAAGTCGGGCAGTGACAGTTTGGCTCGCTCTGAAAGCACCTCGCCAAGTCGAACTCAAGGTTTATTCGACAGAGGGCGGAAAAGGCGAAATTGTGGGTCAGCCCTTACTGCAAAGTGCGAGCTCTACCGTACAGCTCGGCAAATACCTGCACGTAGTCGCGGTGACTGCTACACCAATTAATAGCAATGTCTTGACATCTGGGCAAATTTATGCTTATGACATCAAGTTTGCTGGGAGTAGCGAGTCGCCGTCGGCGGGTGCAGTCCCAGAAAATGAGAAAGAAAATCTCATTTCTTGCCTGTGGCCTGCAGCCCCTGATTTATCGGCTTTGGGGCCGGAGACGATTAGTTATTTCGCTCACCAGTTGCCCACTTTTGCCCTGCCACCGCAGGATTTAAACTATTTGCGTATCGTTCACGGTTCTTGTCGCAAACCCCACGGAGACGGCAGAGATGCACTGCCAATCTTGGATAATACGCTCGAACAGTTTGCAGGAACGGCAAATAGCAGGCCCCACCAACTGTTTTTAACGGGCGACCAAATTTACGGCGACGACGTTGCCGATGCGATGCTGTGGGCTTTGACTGATGCTGGCGATACCCTGTTGGGCTGGGAAGAAAGTCTACCCCTGATGGATGATGCCCAAATTAAAAAGAATTTGTGTATCAGTATACCTAAAAATTCGGAAAACGAAAATGCAGTTGGCCAAGAGAGAGAATTTTTTAGAGAGTCGTTTATTCAGAAACCGTCTGATGTTGAGTATGAGTCCAAAAAACCAATTGAGTTACAGCCGGGGACTCGCAGCGATATTGCCAGAGATTGTGGTGGCTTTACGGCGATGTTGGTGAATAAACCCGCCAATGCTAAAAGTCACTTATTTAGCTTGGGCGAATATTACGCGATGTATTTGTTAGTTTGGTCGCCGATACTCTGGTGTACGAGTTTTCCGAAGGGTAAGGATATTTGTCCCAATTCTAAGCAGGCAAAAGTTTGGGATAGAGAAGTTGTTGAACTTAACGGTTTTGCTCGCAATTTGTGGAGGGTGAGGAGGGCGCTAGCGAATATTCCTAGTTATATGATTTGTGATGATCATGATGTGAGCGACGATTTGTATTTGAATCGAGAGTGGTGTTACCGGGTGCTGGGAAAGCCGCTGGGCCGACGGGTGGTGCAGAATGCTTTGCTGGCTTACGCTGTGTTTCAGGCTTGGGGCAATACGCCTGCACAGTTCGATCGCGAAAAACCCGGAGATAAATTATTAACAACTGCGGAAAAATGGTCGGCTTCTGCTGGTACGGATGTTTCTGCGTGGGAGGAGGCAGCTTCGTATTTGGGAATTCCTGCACTCGATCCGAAAACTCATTTGCCTAAGTTGAAATTAGATGAAGATGTTTTTATTTTGGATCGAGATGAGGAGGGTGTCAATGAGGTTTTGAATTGGCATTTTACTGTGAGAAGTTTTAAGCACGAGGTGATTGTCCTGGATACGCGGAGTTGGCGCGGGTATCCGGTGAAAAGCGCGATCGATCCACCGATGCTTTTGACTTACAAAGGTTTTGAGGAACAAATTCAGAAACCTTTGAGGGAGACAGATTTGCTGAATAAAACAGGGGAGTTTGAGATTGAGGCGACGCTGGTGGTTGTGCCGACCAATTTGGTGGGTTTGTGGATTATTGATGCGGTGCAAAAGTGGGATGTGGAACAGGGGAAGGTTTTTAATAGTGACGCGGGGGATGCTTGGAATTTTCATGAGTTGGCTTTTGTGAAGCTGTTGTCGGAGTTTTTTAAGCAGCGCGATCGGGTGATTGTGTTGACGGGCGATATTCACTATGCTGCTGCTGTGCGACTGAGTTATTGGTCTGATTGTCATTTTGGCGATTCTCGGCCGAATATTGAGCCTTTGGCGAGGGAGAATTATCGGTCAAATTGTCAATATTCTGTGCTGGCGCAGTTGACTGCTAGTGCTTTTATAAATGAGGAGTGGAAAACGCATTTAGTTCATACTAAGATTAAGTCGCTGTTTCCTGAGCGATCGCATGAATGTTTGGGATGGAATCAGCCGCTGGAATTAATGAAAATTCCCAGGAGTAGCAGAAAGAAAGCTCTGGAGGCTGCTGTTAGGAATAGACAATCTCTGCCTGACTGGGGCTATCGGATTGACTGGATTAAACGGCAAAGAGCTCGGGTGTTTTTGCTGCTAGAAAAGGGAACTGCGTCAGATAGAACGCATAAAAATAAACAATTGTCATTCCTGCATAGGTTGTGGAATTTTATATCGCTGTTGTGGCGCAATCGCTGGCTGCAAGAGGGTGATGAGATTGTGGGATATAGCAATATTGCTATCGTCAGTTTTCAGTGGCCTGCTGATGGTGATGGGGAGAAGGCGGTGATGCAAAATGTTTATTGGCGGCCGCTGTGGGAGCCGAATAGTGTGGTTTACAGTCAATATTTTGTGCCGCTGGGATTGGATGAGGATGATTAGATTACCGATTTCTTGAAGAAGTCGGGGATTTGGATATGGGTACAATATTGTGATGAGTTTGTGGCAGTGTCCGCCGAGGGGAAACCCTAGTCTCATAGCTAAAGTCGGTTGGAACTGAGATGTTACACCATTTTCAAGAACGGGCAAGATGCCCGTTCCACAAGAGATGAATTTTATTGTGGAACAGGCATCTTGCCTGTTCATAAAAGATTTATCGAGAATGGTGCAAGATGTCAGTTGGAACTGAGATGTTACACCATTCTCAACTAGCCATACTGCCAGCCACTAACAGTGATGTCAAAACCGTGCTTAGGAGCTAAACTATGGGTACGATCGATATTAATTAACAGCCCCAACACTACCAGAGATAGCAACAAAGTTTCTCCGGTAGTCGCAGAATTTCCAGAGCCGGCCGACCTGCTCAATCAGTTAAAAGCCAGACGTAAAAAGTCGAGGGCGGACTTGGCAGATATGGAAGTCGTTTTGGACATATTAGAAAACCATTAGCGCGAAAGTTGAGCGGAAAACTAACCTTCTTGCTGTGCGACGAACCAGAAACCCTTGGCGGATATAACATAAAGTAGAAAGCCCGTGACGAGATTTGAACTCGTGACTTCCTCCTTACCAAGGAGGTACTCTACCACTGAGTTACACGGGCATAAAAAATTAAGAACCTCCAATTAAAAAATTAATTTTTAATTCTTAAATTTTAACTTCTTATTAAATTGAGGTGGGCCGAGCTAGATTTGAACTAGCGTAGGCGTAGCCAGCGGATTTACAGTCCGCCCCCATTAACCACTCGGGCATCGACCCATTTCCATCACAGTTATACATCCTAGCACCAGAATCTTTATTTGCAACATTATATTTAAAACTCTAATCATTAAGTTTAGAACACATAAGTGAGTTAGCGGCAGACGGGAAAATTGAACACTGTTTAAGGTGTGCATGGCTAAGTCTAGGCTTGGTGCCCGCCCGGAGCACCCTAAGTCTAGACTAAGAGGAAATCCCTAATTCACTAATTCCCCGGTTTCTTGCAGGGAGTGCAGGCGGCGGTAGATGCCTTGTTGATTCAAGAGTTCGTCGTGGCTGCCAACTTCGACGATTCTACCGCCGTCGAGTACGACGATCGTATCGGCTTCGCGAATTGTACTCAGTCTGTGGGCAATAATTATGGTGGTGCGCGTACCGAGGATATTCTGCATGGCTAGCTGGATCGATCGCTCCGACTCATAGTCCAAACTAGAAGTAGCCTCATCAAAAATTAACACATCCGGTTCCACCAAGAGCGCCCTCGCAATCCCCAACCGCTGCCGCTGACCGCCGGACAAGCGCATTCCTCTCTCCCCGACCACGGTATAGTAACCTTGGGGCAACAGCCGCACAAAATCGTCTACCTTGGCAATGCGACAAGCATCCTCAACTTGATCGAAAGTGGCGCTTCTGTTTCCGTAAGTCAAATTTTCCAGCAAAGTACCGTTAAAAACGTCTACTTCTTGGTGGACAATCGCTAAACGCTGCCGGTAGCGAGTCACGTCTAAGCTGCGAATGTCTTCGCCGTCGATCAGAATGCGCCCGGAGTTGGGTTCAAAGTAGCGAAACAGAAGTTTAACTAAAGTCGATTTCCCGGAACCCGATCGCCCGACTAATGCTACAGTTTGACGGGGATGAATCAATAAATTCACATCCTGCAAAACCGGTTTTTGACTGTCGTACCCGAATGTCAAACCGCTGATCTCAACTTTGCCGGTAAATTTATAAGCTGGCTGTGCCGAGCGAGCATTTTCTGCTAAATTAACCGCATCAACACCGTCTGGCGTTTGCATAAACTCGTGGAACCGGATCATTGAAGAATAGCGGCGCGCCAATAATTCGGCGATAATGCTAATCGGACGCAGTTGGGAATAGGCCATGCTTGCCAGGGTGTAGACGGTAACAAAATATCCGAGGGAAATTTTGCCGGCAACCGTGGCTGCTAGACTAAAACCGAGAACTGAAAACAAACACAACTGGACGATCGTCTGCTGGTATGTCCCCAGGGTGACGTATCCTTTGTGAATGCGGTTGATCACGACTTTTAATTCGCGATCGAGTCTGGTGGTTTGCCTTTTGAGTTCCTCGCTTTCTGTCGCAAAAGCTTTGACTGTTTTGATGTTGGTGATAATTTCCGAGTTGCGGCTTTCGGTATCTTCGATGTATTCGTCCAGAATTTCTTCCCGCGCAGTCACCCCTTGCAGGCCTTTGAGGGTGAAACTGAGGATAAATAGGAATGAAACCAAAATTAATAAGCCAATCCGCCACTCAATTAAGCAGATAACGGCAAAAATGCCGATTAAGCGGACGACTTCGGGGATGAATTCGCCGGCAATTTCTGGATAAGTCCAAGTATGGTTGGCGATGCCTTTGGCGATGCGGCTGGCAATCCGTCCAGCGTTGTTTTCGTCGTAGAATTCTAGGGGTAAGGTGAGGATTTTGCCGATCGCACTTCTCATTTGATCGCGCCTTGCCCTCAATGGTATCGCCCAGTGGAACCAATTTGCTACCCAAGGTTGTACAGGTGCTTTGGCAACTGTTACTAGAAAAATTATGCCCAGCAAGACGGATAGCGATAATATTTTGTTGGGTGAGTGCTGGGTAACAGAGGCGATCGCTGTTATGAGTTTTTGCGTTACTGTATCTGTAGGTTGACCCGACAATACGTTTAATATTTGACCGATCGCGTAAGGAACAAGCAAATCGGCTAGTGCCAAAACGCTGGATGCGCCTATGCTGTAAACTGAGATTTTCCAGTAGCGACTGTAGTATTGGAAAATGTCCTGAAAGCTTGCCATAAATTTGTGTTGAGATACAACCCTTGCAAACACTTGCATCTAAAATTGCGCTCTCGGCGCGCTTTGTTTACAAGTGTACTACAAAAGTAGTCGATCGGGATCTCATCTCGGCTCATGCTAGCGACTCGCCCGATCGGGTGATTTATGGCAATCATTCGATCGTCAGCAACCGATCCGCATTCCTGGGCAATAAATTCAAGACTAAGGGCAAAAAAATGCAAAAGACAGAATTTTTCTTAAATTCTGCCTTCTGAGCAAGGTCTTATAAGTTTTACGTTTGAGTAGTCTGTTAGCTGAAGGTGTAGGCTGATTGCAGCGCCCACCAGATCAAGAAGCCGATTCCGCCGGCAATGACAATCGCCGAAATGGCGATCGCTATAGGACTGTCAGCTCCCTTGAACTTCATGATTCCGCGATTTAAATCTGACATGACAGTGTTCTCCCACAATTCCAGCTTGATTGTAGCTTTGCCGTCGGCGGATGGCGGTCAATTTTCACGGCAATTACTGATTTGGTTAAGAATCTGGCTGCTGAAATTTGACCTGGGGAGTGGGTTTGGGGGGGTTTACTGGGTTTGTGAAAAAAACTTACTAAAAAGACTTGACAAATTTCGGGAAGTGAGACAATATTGTTAATACCGCAGGAAATGCGGGTGTAGCTCAGTGGTAGAGCGTCACCTTGCCAAGGTGAATGTCGCGCGTTCGAATCGCGTCACCCGCTTTAGAAGATAAAAAAATCCAGGAAACCGGAAAGTACATCCAGAAAGTTTTCGATATACTCCTAATGATGGTTGAAAATACCTAAGTTAGTGGTAAGATTGAATGCAGAACTTGCAAGTCAAAATTGCCAAGTGGGCGAGATTTCGTAACAGGCAGTTGAAAGCCTTGCTATGGCGGAATTGACAAGTTTGATTAAGTGGATATGTTAAGGATTATTTTTGCAAAAACGCTTTTTTTATCCGATCGCTCGTGCCATCTCAAAAAGTTCCAAAGATTGACTTAAACGATGAGTACCCCTGTCCTTGCCGACGCCGGGGTCGTCTAGTGCCGATAACGTTGACAGAAGCCTTTGGATGCAACCGCTGTCAACAAATATTTGTATTGGACGAAAGTGGATACGTGATCGAGCAACTATCAACGAACTATCCTTACAAGCAGGCTTGGCGGTGGACAGGGAATCAGTGGAACAGAGCGCATCCGGGTTTGAAGGCCCATTATTTGCCACTGGCTTTGGGTATGATATTGGTGCCGTTAGTGATTTGGTTGCCCTTGGCGTTACACTCGCCGGGGCCGAATATTATTCTGTGGGCAATGGTCGCTGTGCTGCTAGCAATGCTGCCGGCGCTGATGGTATGGCTCGCTTACAGGCGTTAGCTAGATGATAATAGAGGATTTTACCCATTCATCAGATGCCGCAAATGTCGCGCGTCGCGCTTATCAAGCTTCTTTGGAGTTAGCTACGACAAAGAGTGCCGATCGCGCTGCTGCTTTGCAGGCGATGGCGAGCTCGCTGAAACGCCGGCAAAATGACATTTTAGAAGCAAATACTCTGGATCTAGAAGCAAGTCGGGACATGGCGATTCCGGAGTTGATCGTGGAGTGGCTGAAGCTGACGCCGGAACGTATCAAGACAACTGTGCAAATTCTGCAACGGTTGGGGGAAATGCCAGATCCCATCGGTCGGGTGATCAATGCTTCTTATCAGGTCGATCGTTGTCAGGTTTACTGTCAGTCGCTACCGCTGGGGGCGATCGCTCTAATTTACGAGGCTTTTCCCGAGTTGGGGGCGATCGCCGCGGGTTTGTCTCTCAAAAGCGCTAACAGTTTGATTCTTAAAGGTGGCAGCGAAAGCTGGCAAACTAATACAGTAATTGGAGAAGCTTTGGTTTCGGCGATCGAGGAGGTTGGTTTGCCCTCGGGATGTTTGCAGGTACTGCCGCCAGACCGGGGCGCTTCGATCAGAGAACTGGTCACTCAAGACCAATATCTCAATTTAATTATTCCCTACGGCAGGCCAAGTTTGGTGCAGCAGGTAGTAAGGTTGTGTACAGCACCAGTTTTGAGGTCGGCAATGGGAAATTGTTACCTTTATTGGTCACCGACTGGCAGTTTAGAGATGGCAAGGTGGATGATTTTGGACAGCCATCAAAGCGTTCCCGATCCTGTTAATGCGATCGAGAAAGTGCTGATCGATCGCAACCAAAAGCCTTCTTCCTTAGTCAGGTTATGGAACAGTTTAAAAGAAAAAGGTTTTCAAATTAGCGCTGATGCGGATCTCGTCGCAGATTTCCCCGACTTGAAGCTGGCGGAACCATACGAGTGGACTCAACCGTATTTAAACAAAACCATAGCGTTTAAAGTTGTCGATAGTTTAGAGATTGCGATCGGCTGGATCAACCGCTACAGCAGCGGTCACGCTGACTGTATCGCCACTGAATCTTACTTAGAAAGTCGCCAATTTGCTCTGGATGTTAACAGCGCCTCAACTTTTATTAATGCCTCACCTCGGTTTTGGCGTTATCAAAATCGGGGAGATGCGATATTTTTGGGAATGTCCAACCAAAAAGGTTATCGTCGGGGATTGATCGGGTTAGATACGCTGACGACAATTAAAGAAATTGTTCAAGGAAACGGACTTTTTTAATCTTATAGGATATTTAGGATTAGTTATTGGAATATTAAATCAGACTCAAAAGTCGGATAGTATTATCGATGCCTAAGCCTTTATAAGCCTTTAATAGTTGTTTCCCAATTTTTGTTTATGGAAAACAATAACATTTTGGTACAACAATTAGGCAGCTTTGATCTCAAGCAATTTAGTCACAAGCTCCCGGAACGACACTGTGGACACAGATAACATTTCCGCGTCCTGACAATAAGCCCCCGATTCATTTGTGGGTCAATCTAAAATCGGTACTGGCTCTAATTAACTTTAAAAAGTTATTAACTCACCCATCAAAATACTCTTAGCGATAACATGAAATCCAAAAAATTACTCAATACTCTAGACAAGGTGGCAACGCCGACTTTAGGTGAAGAAACGCTAATTCATCACTCGGTATATGTAAAAAGATTGCGCCCGCTGCTGCCGTCAGATGCCTTTGAACCTGATCCGAGCAAGTTACCAATACTATTCATCAACGCTGCTATTTTATTGCTGGGATGGGGAATTGCTGCTAATCTCAATCGCTGGCCCGTCTATCTTTTAGGGCTTTACTTACCTTTAGCCGTCATCATGGGCAATAGTATTATAGTTTTGCTA
>NZ_JAUBQR010000083.1:0-25306 GCF_036701385.1 Microcoleus sp. Pol12B4
AAAAAAGCTGCCACCAAATCCGAATAATTGCTGGTCTAAGAAATCTCGCAAAAAACAGGAGCCTCAAAGCTCAACGCCTGACACCACAAGAGTTGATGACTATGCACAACATCTAAAGAATACTCGTTATTTCTTCCCAATTTCTGTACGTTATTTGGTCGCTGATGGCTATTACTACCGCTCTAAATTCTGGGATGTTGTGCGGGAGTTAAATTTAGACTTTATTGGCAAGTTAAGAGTTGATGCTAACCTACGCTATCTTTATACAGGTGAACAAAAGAAACTGGGAGATCCACGTAAATATGATGGTAAGGTTGACTGCCATGATTTGACTCGTCTTAATTTTGTTAAAGACCTAAAACCGGGAGTTTCCTTATATACATTAGTTGTGTGGAGTTGTTGTTTAAATTGCCCAATTAGTTTGGCTTGTATTTCTGAGGTTCAAGCCAACGGACAAATTAAAAATGCTTGATTATTTAGCACTGATATTCACTTGCCGCCTGAGCAAATTGTTGAATATTATCAGGCTCGTTTCCAGATTGAATTTATTTTTCGTGATGCCAAGCAGTTTACGGGATTGTCTGATTGTCAAGCTCGTCATTTACCACGGCTTGATTTTCATTTTAATGCCAGTCTTATTGCCTTAAATTTGGCCAAACATCAACTCTCTAGTTGTCATTCATCTGCCAAGTCGTTTGTCTTTTCAATCTGTTCTTATAAACGCCTAGAATTCAATAAGCATCTACTTTGTACCTTTATTGATAAGTTAGATTTAGACCCGGATTTGATTTTAAATCATCCAAATCTTCCTTCAGTCTTGTCTTATGGTACTCTGGCTGCTTAAAAACTGTCCGGAGTATTGCGTTAAGATACTAGTGACTTTTTTCGCTCTGCTCGCGGAGCGTCCCTATTCCAAAACTGTCCGAAGTATTGTTAGGTTTTTAATTGTATTTTTAGCATACTAGGTGATGAAAAAAAATCTACTTTATTTCAAGCAATAGGATGGCTATGTGCGATCGCACCCACCCTAAAAATCAACACTCTCTTCACCAATACTTCCGAGTTCCCCGCTACCCAGAAACTCTTCGTCCTCTACTTCCTCACTGCCAGACTCGAAACTTTCCACCACAAACGGTAAACCAGCCGCCATCAAACCCCGTTGAATCAGTTCCGACGTTTCGTCAAACAAAACAAATAGCGGATGAACAGCCTCAGCTTCATCGCTGTAAATATGTCTGTAGCGGTGTGGCATCACCCATTCGTAACCTTTGTCCAGCCAAACCTGAGACTGCCGCCAGCGGCCGAGCAACTCAGAAAACTCTTCGCTCGGACGATGAATGAAAATCAAAATTTCCACGCCAATTTTAACTTTCCATTCAGGATCGCACATCAAAATCGCCAAATCGCAGGGCAAACAAACTGCCTGTCCCGGCGATATGCTAGTGCCGCTGCTTCCCGCATACGAAACCCCGTCTCGCAAGCGGGCAATTGGCAAAGGAATTGTAATTAAACTCTCATGGGCGCGGCGGATACTCGGAATCATTTCCATGTAAACCCGATATTTTTTCAGCAGGGTAATCGCGGCAGAAGATTCGCTGTACTCTGCTAGTAAAGTCTCGTAATGTGATTGTTTAACAGACATTTTCAAACCAAAGAATAAGTAATTATTAATTGCTGCTAATTGCTAATCGATCGCTTCTCGTTACCAAGAAGACCTCACTTGTGAAAACTTAAGCTCAAGTTCCCCGAAGGGGGGAACTTAAGCTTGCCTCCAGGCCTTGGTGTGTAACGCGAACAGCGATTTAAGCATTGAGGGCTATGGGCTACCAATGTCTGGAGAATGCTTACAGGTTTTTTATTTACAAGGTTTGAGTCATTTGGCGTCTCAAGATTAAGCCCGATACGATGCCTCTTTGTCATTTTATGCCGATCGCCGGAACTTCATCTGAGCCAAAAAGGTAATCTGGTCTGTAAGGTGTGACTCTTGGAGCAACAGGGGAAAACGACGTACTATAAATCCAGATCGTATTCGCCATCGGAATGTACCAGGTCGCCTCAAATTAAGTGATCGCAGCTAGATTGCAAGAATTGCTCTCTCCCCTAGTCTATAACCAACTAGGCTATGACCAGTTGGGATTAAGGTCGCCGATACTCGGTTTACCTTTGATGATGGCCGCAGTGTTAACCTTACATAACTTAGCGGTGGAACTTTTCTTGCAATCCTTGATGGGCTAGGCGGCCAAGCCAGAAGCCTCCCAGAGTGGCCTAGGTGAAGTATTGCCCACCTACCCAGAATTTACCGGGTGTGTGTTCAAGCTTCAGGCAAACATGGATCTGAAACGCCGCGCATCGCCTTTGTGCGGGTGTGTTCTAGTAAGTTTGAAAAAAAGATGCTGGTGAAACACGCTCGCTGGCACGGGTAAAAGCATCTGCGACAATGCCTTTGAAGGTCAGATTCTGATCTCTTTAAGAATCGAGTGTGTCTTCATACCTGAGCCTCTCCATTTCCCAAGCTCAAGATCGCGATGCGGCTATTTTGTAATTCATAAAATTGATCATAAGTCAACAGTGAACCTAAATCTTTACAAAAAGTGGCTAATTTTAAAGACTTGCTAAAACACTGAGGGGTTGTACCCCCCATAAGTTAGAGTCAGATACTATAGATGCACCCTGATGGCTTTCCCGTTCTACAAGAACGGGATTTTTATTATTGGAAAGCCGGAGCGTTAAGTTTCACAATACCTACTACAGATAAAATGACGTGGGGATGCCAAGATTAAAGATATAGCAGAGCTAAAGCTCAAACTAGGGCGCCGCTCGATCAAACCTCACCCCTAACTCTGCGAAATAACCCAAAGGCGGTAGCATAGTTTGGGAAACGGCATCAACTGAAGATGAACTTAGCGCCAGCAACAGTCCTACAACAGGGCAAATACAAAATTAACGCGACTTTAGGGATAGGAGGGTTCGGCATCACTTACCGAGCTATCCACACCCATTTAAACCAAACCGTCGTACTCAAAACCCTCAACGAAAGTCTGCGCCAACACCCAGAATCCGCCCAATTTCAGCAGCAGTTTATTGCCGAAGCCCAACGCCGATCGCGGTGTCAGCATCCCAACATAGTCAGGGTAATTGACTTTTTTGAAGAAGCCGGACAGTCTTTTATTGCAATGGACTACATTCCGGGCCAAACTCTCGCCCAAATAGTCGAAACCGATCAGCCGCTGCCAGAAGCCCAGGCCCTACACTATATTCGGCAAATAGCCTCAGCCGTAAGTACAGTTCACCACAGCGGATTGCTGCACGGAGATATCAAGCCAGAAAATATTATCCGGCGAGCCGATTCTCACGTAGTAATGTTAATAGATTTCGGAATTCCCCGCGGCTTTACCGCCGGCACCAAACAAACCCACACTAACTTGCTCTCCCCCGGGTATGCGCCGATCGAACAATACCTCTATGAGGGTAAATGTACACCGGCCACTGACATCTACGCGATCGCAGCCACCCTCTACTATTTACTCTCCGGCGTGGCGCCCGTAGCAGCACCCTTGCGCGATCGCATTCCCTTGACAGAGTTACGGCAATTTCAGCCCAACCTCAGCCCGGGAATAGAGCGAGCCATCCTTCAGGGACTCGAAATCGACCCCCACAACCGCCCTCAGACAGTCGAAAATTGGCTCACCATGCTGCAAGAAACAGAGCGAGTATCAGTAAAAAGAAAAGGCAAGCAAAGTCTAAGATTGCCCGCACCTCCCCCGCCACAGTTGACTTTTTTGGCGTTTGTCGTAACGGCTGCAATTGCAGGCTGGATGGGTTTTGACCTAGCATGGCACTACAACAGCACCAGTCTCAGCAATGGTCCCAAAATTGACTCCTTCCCATCTCTCGAAGATTTGCTCAAATCCCGCGATTTGTCAGGGCCAATGTTCGGGCAGCCGTCTGTCGAAAGTAGCCCTCTCTACCCCATCGAACTCAACAAGCGCCCTAAACCCCCCTTAGACAGCAGCAACATTCCCGAACAGATAGATCCCTCAGACACTAGCGCCGAACCTTCTGAGTCCCCAAACCAGGAAACTCCCGCCCCAGATCCCGAAGCCGAACCGGATCCCTCCCCGACGCCCGAAACCGCAGAGGAGGCTTCTGATTCCCCCATTCCAGAGGATCAAACCGAAATCGAGCCAGAACCCCAACCAGAAGCCGCACCAGTACCAGAAGTTGCGCCCCTGCCTGCAGAACCGCCCGCCGCACCCGCTCCGCCTTCCCCTGAGAGTGCTAGCGCAGAAACCCTGCCGCCGTCGGAATCCCCGTCGCCAGTAATAGCGTCGCCGATCGAGCGATCGCCTGAGCCTGCGATACCAAGTCCCAGTGTCAACAATTCAGATAGTTCTATCGCACCTGATTCACCACCCCCTGTGGCAGATCCCACGATACCTTTTCCCGAACCTGCGACAAATTAGTAAGTTTTTTGTTGGTTCAAAGTGCGGACAAATACTTGGTTTTATGAGTCAGCAAATATCTGCTAAGGAGTTGAAATAATAAGCCCCTACCTAGCGAACCACTATCTTCCAAAAACTTCCGTCAAATCTAAAAATCCCAACAGTCGCCGTCTGAGTTTATCGAATATTTCCTATTTCCTCTGTCATCCAAATGCCAGAAAAAAAAATGCAGGGCGGTGTTCTATTTTGATTTAAATTATGTTAGAATATGTGCGCGGCGCTGAAGTGGTGTGATGTCGCGTATTAATACTGCCAAGCTGCAAACATTTTGGTACAAAGCAACCCCAACCTCGAATTTGAGCCAGTGTTAAGCAAGGCTTTTATGCTAAGCCGTGGCGCGTTAGACTGTTCTAACTCTCAACAATCCCATCGCCGACAAAGGGGTGGGAGTGTAAATTTCCCCAAAATTCCTTCCTTTGGGAGCAAGCATCATCGGGGACAAGCAAGTTATAATTTGTTGCGGAAGCGCACAGAGATTTTTTATGAGTAAACCCCCAGTTCATGCTTTTTTTGTAGGCAGAGCACTTGCCGAAGCACTGTACGAGCAATTAGAAAGCGCAGCAACCAACGCTTTCTCTGAACTCGGCAAATTTGACGCAGAACAAAGAGAACGCCTGCGGCAATTCACCGATCGAGTTGTGGAACGGGCAAATCGAGCTTCGGATGAGGCGATGCAGACCAGGACTGGCACTGCAAGCACCACCACCATTCAAGACATCCATCCTGCAGATTTGCAAGCGACTATTGACGAGCTGCGCGCCGAAGTGGCTCTTGTGCGATCGGAATTGCAGCGCTACCGCAGCAGTTTGCCGTAGCGCTCGCTCCTCCGACCACAACTATTATTTATGACTACGTGAGCGCATTGCTTTGCGCTCCTGCGCTCCTACTTTCAATCAAAGCAACAACATAAAATAAGCAATTTGGGAACCCAAGTGTCTGCTCTCCTTGATGACTCTGTTAATCGCCAGCGATCCCCCAAGCACGCTGGTGAAGCCGATGAGCCAAAAACTGCTAGTAAATCCTACAAAAGTAAAGCTTATCGCTGGAACCGCGAAAAATATTCCCGGAAGCGGCGCTTCTTCGACATTTGGGCCTTTGTCTTGCTCTGGCTGGCTTCCCTCTGGCTCGACAGCAAAAATTGGAGCTACTGGGGAGGCGTGACTGAAGAAAAGAAAGTTGCCAGACGCCGCTTTCAAGCTATCTGGGTTCGAGAAACACTCTTGGATTTGGGGCCAACTTTCATTAAAGTTGGGCAGTTATTTTCCACCCGCGCCGACTTGTTCCCCGCAGAGTTTGTGGAGGAACTTTCTAAGCTCCAAGATAAAGTCCCTGCTTTTAGCTACGAGCAGTTAGAGGTAATCGTTGAGCAAGATTTGGGCAAGACAGTTCAAGAACTCTATCGCAGCTTTGACCCAGTGCCCCTGGCTGCAGCCAGTCTGGGTCAAGTACACAAAGCTCAACTGCATTCGGGCCCGGAAGTAGTGGTCAAGGTGCAGCGACCTGGACTGCGGAAGCTGTTCGAGATCGATTTGCAAATTCTTAAGGGAATTGCTCGCTACTTTCAAAACCATCCTAAGTGGGGCCGCGGCCGAGATTGGATGGGGATTTATGAGGAATGCTGTCGCATTCTGTGGCTGGAAATTGACTATCTCCATGAAGGCCGCAATGCTGATACTTTTCGCCGCAATTTTAGCAACTGTGACTGGGTGCGGGTGCCGAGGGTTTATTGGCGGTACGCGGCTCCGCGAGTGCTGACTTTGGAATACCTGCCGGGGATTAAAATCAGCCACTACGAAGCTTTGGAAGCGGCCGGTATCGATCGTAAATTAATCGCTCAGTTGGGGGCAAAAGCTTATTTGCGGCAGTTGCTCAACGACGGCTTTTTCCACGCTGACCCACACCCCGGCAACATCGCTGTTAGTGCTGACGGTTGTCTGATTTTCTACGATTTTGGCATGATGGGGCAAATCCAGTCGAACGTCCGCGAAGGACTGATGGAGACGCTCTACGGCATTGCTTCCAAGGATGGACAGCGGATTATGGATTCTCTGATCAATTTGGGAGCTTTGGTGCCTACGGGTGATATGAGTCCGGTGCGCCGATCAATCCAGTATATGCTGGATAACTTCATGGACAAGCCTTTTGAAAATCAATCGGTGAGCGCGATTACGGACGACCTTTACGATATTGCCTACAACCAACCTTTTCGCTTCCCAGCTACTTTTACTTTTGTAATGCGAGCTTTTTCCACCATCGAAGGGGTGGGCCGAGGTTTAGATCCCGAGTTCAACTTTATGGAGGTGGCACAACCTTTTGCCATGCAGCTTATGAGTAATGGAAATGGTCCTGATGCAGGTAGCAGCATTTTTAACGAAATCGGCCGTCAGGCTGCTCAGGTGAGTTCGAGTGCTTTGGGTTTGCCCCGCCGGATTGAGGAAACGATTGATAAACTCGAACAGGGAGATTTGCGGATTCGCGTCCGTTCTGCAGAAACAGAGCGCTTGCTCCGCCGCATGAGCAGCGCTCAAATGGGCACGAATTATGCTTTGCTGATGAGTGCTTTTACTTTGTCGGCGACAATTTTGTTTGTCAGCAATCAAGTCTGGCCTGCTGTGGCTGTGGCCGTGCTGGCGGCGGGTGCAGGGTTTGCTATGCTGCGTTTGTTCAAGCGGATCGATCGTTTAGACAGGATGTCATAATTGTGCAATTTGCGATTTGAAATTTCAGGTTTGAGATTTCTCGCCAGCCAAAATTTGACATCGAATGTTAAGTTTTGGCTGGCTGACCACAGATTGCTGAAATTTACAACACTTATGCGCTTTGAGGCTAAAAACCCAGTTTCTGCCTAGATTTCTCGCCAGCAAAACCTCTAATTTTGGGTATAAATCCAGTTTTTTTTTGCAGGTGCTGTTTGATTTACTGGATTTACCGAAATTTTAAGATGGGATTACCATCATACGATCTACAATATGAGGTCAAGGAAGTGCAATTTTTCCAAAACTCGAGATCGTGGGGCGCAGAAATTTCAACTGCCGTTCGGGATTTAAGTTTTGGAACAAAACATCGCACCCCATTAAATCAAGCTTTCAAGTTCGATGAGTCCAATCACCCAATCTATGAAACGCTCTTTCGCAGGTAAGACAGACACAGGGCTAGTTCGTTCCGTAAATCAGGACTCGTACTACATAGACTCTGACGGGCGATTTTTCATAGTGGCCGATGGAATGGGAGGACACGCCGGAGGTCAAGAAGCCAGCCGGATTGCGACTGAGGCGATTCAATCTTATTTGCTAGAACATTGGGAAGGGCCTGAGGATTCTCCGCTGTTGTTGGAAAAGGCTTTTTTAATTGCCAATCAAGCAATTTTGACGGATCAGCTCGACCACCCTGAGCGTGCTGATATGGGAACTACGGCTGTGGTTCTAATGTTTAGGGATGAGGGCAGACCTTGGTGCGCTAATATCGGGGACTCTCGCTTGTACCGACTGCACGGATCTCGCTTGGAACAGATTACTGAAGACCAGACTTGGGTGGCTCAGGCTGTGAAAAGAAAAGCCCTAACTCCTGACCAGGCTCGCACTCATCCTTGGCGTCACGTTTTGTCGCAGTGTTTGGGTCGCGATGATTTGCGGGAGATAGATATTTTGCCGGTGGACGTGCAGCCTGGGGATCGCTTGCTGCTCTGCAGCGATGGCCTGACTGAAGAACTTTCCGATCCTTTGATAGCTTCGCCTCTGAAGTCGATTCGCGCCTGCGAGGGCGCTGCAAATGCTTTAATTCAAGCAGCTAAGGATAAAGGTGGACGCGATAATATTACTGTGGTGATCGTAACGATCGACCTCAAATAATATTCGATCGCTAGATCGCAACCGACCATCAAAAATCGAAAAATCTAAAATCTAAAATTGAATGACCCGCGTTATCGGTTTGATCAGTGGCACGTCGGTGGATGGCATTGATGCTGCTTTGGTGGATGTGGTCGGTGCCCAAACAGACTTGAAAGTGCAATTGGTGATCGGCAAGACTTTCCCTTATCCTGCTAATTTGCGCTCGCAAATTCTCTCGGTTTGCAGTGGCTCAGCTTTGTCAATGGCTGAACTAGCGGAATTAGATGATGCCATCGCCCAAGAATTTGCTACGGCGGCATTGACAATTCAAGCAGAATATGATAAAGCCGAATTAATCGGCTCTCACGGTCAAACCGTCTACCACCGACCTGCTGGGAAAGCCCAGAAAGACAGCACCAGTGGGTTAATGGGCTACAGTTTGCAAATCGGGCGGGGCGCGCTAATTGCAGAATTGACAGGCATTACTACTGTGAGTAACTTTCGATCGGCAGACATTGCTGCTGGGGGTCAAGGAGCACCCTTAGTGCCAATAGTTGATGCCTGCCTGCTAGCGGACCCCAACCTCAGCCTCTGCATCCAAAATTTGGGCGGAATTGGCAATGTTACCTATCTTCCGGCCAGGGGAAAAGGGGGAAACAATGACGAGTCTGAGATTTTGAGTATTGGGGATGGCATATCGGGCTGGGATACAGGCCCGGCGAATTCCTTGTTAGATTTGGCAGTGCAGCACTTCTCAGGCGGCACTAAGACAATCGACGAAGGTGGAGCTTGGGCGGCATCGGGAACTCCCTGTCAAGCTTTAGTCGAGGATTGGCTCGCATCAGAGTTCTTCCGCCAAGCACCGCCGAAATCAACGGGGCGAGAGCTATTTGGTGTAGACTATTTTGACAGGTGTTTGGTCGAGGCCCAAGGTTACAACCTCAGTCCTGCTGATGTGCTGGCTACTCTGACAGAACTGACTGTTGCCTCGATCGTTCACAGTTACCAAACTTTTTTACCGGCTATGCCCGATCGAGTTTTACTATGCGGGGGTGGCAGCCACAATCTCTACTTAAAACGCCGATTGCAATCTCAATTGCATCCAGTGCAAGTGTTGACTACTTCTGAGGCAGGCTTGAATGTAGATTTTAAAGAGGCGATCGCTTTTGCGGTTTTAGCCGCATGGCGGGTTCGGGGCATTCCCGGTAATCTGCCTCAAGTTACTGGTGCCCGGGCACCGGTACTTTTAGGGGAAATTAACTCTTGTTGGCACAGTTGGGCGTGATAGCATAGAGTCTGAGGGACAACGGCTGTGCGTTGTTGCACCAGCATTGTAGCCAGCAGGAAAAGCATAGGAACAGCACTGTGGCTCACACGTTTTTAATGGAATCTGGCCAATGGACGCTCGAAGGAAGTTGGATTGAGCGCAATGGCGTGCCAATTACGGTTAAAGGCAAAACTTTAGTGAGCTGGAACCGAACAGATTGGTTCAGTATGGTGACGAAACTCGTGTTTCCTGGAGGCGACCGCGAAGAGATTATTTTGCAGTACCGAGGACACCTCAACAGCGATGAACGGCAGTATACTTTTGTACTCCAACACAGCGAACTCGGCCGTGTCGAGGGCGAAGGTTGGATTGCTCCCCAGTCGATCGTCCAGCGTTATTGGGTATTGGGAGACGAACGCCAGCGACGGACGGGTTTTGATACCCTTCACCGCGTTGATGACAACCGCTACTACCAATCTAGCGGCATCATGTCTGGTCATTACTTGACGAGTACAATGGAGGCCACTCTGGAACGTCAGCCAGAATAACTCTGTCTAGAGTCCACTGTTGCCAGTTCTAGGGATTGATGTGAAAATTGAAGGTTTTGCTAGTCGGAGGTCGCGCTCAGATGTCCGACTAGCGCCATTGTTATCAAACCTCATCCGCTGCAACTAAAGACAAATATATTGAATTTGTTAAAAATTTTAATTGGTTAAAAATTTAACACTTATTATTAAGAGTTATTCAATTTTTGAGTCGAGGCGCGATAAATTATCTTTGCGCTCTCCTGTGGTGTCAAGAAAAAAACTGCTTAGCTCGACTCCCACATTGAGTGAAATCCAAAAAGAAACTGTCAAGTTTTCCTCATGTCTGTACAGAGGCCTTCTACCTTCTGCCTGCGAGTGACGCCCCATCACCCCCAACTCCTTTCCGCCTGAGGGAACAGAGTAAGAGACGGAGGTCGCCGACTGCGACTCTTTGCTACTCAACACCTGGGTTAGGTTCTAAACCCCAGTGGTGTTTCAGAAAATGGCGGTACATGGTTTCCCGCAGCATCATTTGCTCGTAAAGCTTTACCAAAAACTCCTGAGCTTGTTCGCGGCTCATGTCACTTACCTGTGTTTTGAAGGAACACAGGCTAAATTGCTGTTCCAAAGACAATTCTGCTGGTTGGCTCATGACTTTGACTCCTCTGTAAGTGAAGGTTACTTAAAAGTAAACACCTGGATTAACCAGATTTGTAAGTTGTTTCAGCGATCGACCGTTGGTTTCGGGATGCCCGATTGCCCATCTGGCTTTAGTCTATATTACAAAAGGTAACAATCATTTGACAAAGTTACCATATGTCCGAGGAAATAACTTACTTAGGGACAGAGATGGCGAGATGTCTGCAAAAGTTCCTTCTGCAGGCATATACAACTGTATCTACTTGTCAAGAGGAAAAAGGCTCAGTACGAACCAAAAGAATTGAAGCCCTTTATACCGAATCGGGTGGAGCTTCTCTCCGCGAGGGGGAGAGGGGGAAATGAGGAGAGGGGGAGAGGCAGAGATTGGAAGATGAGAAGAGCGGGAGATTGAAAAATGAGGAAGATGGGGAGAGCGGAAGATAGGGAGAGTCTGAGAATTTCTATTTCTCTGTTCTCCCTTCTTCCTTCTAACTAATTCGAGGGCCGGCCATCCTGGGGTGGAGTGGTCGATCCGGGTCGGAAATTGGGAGCAGCGGGTGCAGGCGAAACAGGAGGAATGCCCTGATTTGTCCCAAAGTTGCTAGGCTGCTGTGGAGCCGGAAGAGGAGATTGAAACTGATTGGGATTGAACTGCTGCTGCCCAGGAGCCGGGAGAGGAGATTGAAACTGATTGGGATTGAACTGTTGCTGCCCCGGAGCCAGAGGAGACGGCAGGGGTTGACCGGAATTGCCGATCGCAGGTGCTGCAGGAATGCCAGAATTGGGTAGCGAGGAATTTGGCAGCGGGGAAGGAGCCGAACTAGGAAGAGTTGCCAGGGCAACTCGATCGCCCCCTACCTCTCTCAATTTGTCTAAAACCTCGACAACTTTGGCATATCTAGCATTTTGAGGAGCGTACAGCACCATCAACCCCGTAGGATTTTGGGTTTGAAAACTCTTTAAAACTCGATCTAGCTGTTGGTAATTAACAGGCAATTGGTCGATATAAGTTTGCCCGAAATCGTCAATGCTGACAATCAGCATCTCTCGCATTTGCGTTTGTCCCGTCTTCGCTTTAGGCAAATCAACATTAATTGCTTGCTGGCGAGTCAGTTGCAAAGCGGCGAGCAGAAAAAACGTCAGAATGCAAAATATCACGTCAATTAAAGGCACCAGTTCAATCCGAGCCTCTTCAGCAGGAGTATCTAAGTGAATCTTCATCCGTTCTCCTTAGTTCTAATTATTAGAAGGTGAATCTTCAGCCGGATCGGAACCTTTCAATTTCGGCTCCCGGTTACGTTCTCCCGCTTCTTGAGAATTGAGAGAACGCTTGTTCAAACCATCTGCACCAAAAGAAGAATTGCTGTATTCTGCACCGGGCGATCGACCCTTTGCATTAGCTGCAGGCCAGTATTGCCTGTAAAGCAATTCCAGTTCATTTCCTGCTTTACGAAATATTTTTGCCTGGTTGAACAAAAAAGCTTGAAATATCCGATAAAACGCCAAGGTAAAAATTGCTACTACCATCCCAGTAGCAGTGGTGATCAGCGCCTCGCTAATCCCCAAAGTTACGCCAGTTGTTGCCGAGGTGCCGATGTCGCCCAGACGGATAGAACTGAGCGAGTTAATCAAGCCCAGAACTGTTCCCAGCAACCCCAGCAAAGGGGCTAGAGCGATCGTAGCTTCTAAAATTTTGTCACCGCGACGCATCGAAGCCAACTCTTCATCGGCTGCTGCTTCGAGTGCGAGTCGAAATAAATCTGGTTCGGGATTATAGAGCCGCAGGGGTGCAGAAAGAAATCGCCCGATCGGCTGTCGGTTCGCTTGTCTGGCAATCTCGTTAGCCGCCCCCCAATCGCTGCGAGCCGCTTCCAGAATACGGTTAACTATCTGCTTTTCTTTGCTCAGGAGGCTTGCCCAAAACCACAAGCGCTCGATAATTGTACTCAAAGATAGAATCGATAACACCAACAGGGGCCACATGGCGGGGCCGCCTTTTTGAAACAGTTCTTGAATATTCACAATATTTTTGCTCCTGCAGTACCCGCTAACTTTTGCTTCTGTTCTACTTTTTTTAACAAATCTAAGGCCATTTAATTTTAGCTATTAATGTACTCAGGACTTACGCGCTCGCGACTAAAGAACGCCGGTTTTGCGGAGCGGGCATCGGGGTGCAACGAAGTATTTTCGTCGAGGAAACCCGGTTTCTGGGTAAGTCTTGGTACTGTTTTCTAGTGCCTACGGGCGATGGGCGGCGACTTCATCACAACTCGTCTAAATCTTGACACATATCTTGCAGCGACTGGTGTTGAAGGCGGCGGGAAGAGCGGCGATATTTTTTAGCTTGCAGCTTCGGTTCGTAATGCTGCGTACCATCAGACTTGGTTTGCTGCTTCAAACTCGATTCGGCGCTGCTGGAGTTTTGAAGAGCTTGTTGGCGGACGATCGCCTCTTCGAGAAACTGCAAGTAATACTCATAGCGCTCCCAACCGCCCCGTACCACACAGTTAGGCTCGTCTCGGTGCGAACAGTCGCTAAACTGGCAGCTACCCGAAGCCAGCCTCTGGCGCGCTTCTGGGAAATATTCCGTTAACTCTGAGGGATCGCATTCGAGAGCCGGCTGATTAAAGCCCGGAGTATCGGCCAAAAGTCCGCCGCCGGGGAGTTCAAATAGTTCGACGTGGCGAGTCGTATGGCGGCCGCGGCCGAGTTTGCCGGAAACAGCGTTCACTCGTAGGTTTAGCGCCGGGATCAGTTGGTTGATCAAGCTGGACTTGCCAACCCCAGAAGGGCCACAAATTACCGTTGTTTTTCCTTGCAGGTGGTCTAGAAGCAAGTTCGGCAACGGGCTATGTACGGGGTTTGACGGATGTAACGGCTTGACATAATTTGGATTATGGAGGTTATCCTCAGAACTCAGCAGAGATGGCTCTATTTTCTCTACTGAGTCATAGAAAAGTGCTTCCCAGGCAGAAACTTCCTTTTGATCATTAGCAAGGGCTTGCTGAACTCCTGAGCCACTGCGGACGCTAATAAATATTGGTTCGTAGCCCCAGTCTGAAAGTCGATCGCGCCACTGTTCCAACTCCTGGGGCGTGACCAAATCGCATTTGTTCAGGCACAAACTCACCTCTAAACCTGTTGATTCTGCCTTGACTAAAAACCGAGTTAATGATGCGGGGTCTAAGTCGGGTTCGGCGAGGGCAAAAACCAGGAGAATGCGATCGGCATTAGCTACAGGCGGGCGGTTGAGTTCTGTTTGCCGGGGGAATACTTCAGAAATTGCACCCCGGCGGTCAGTCCAGTCAGGTTCGTCTACCACCACGCGATCGCCCACCATCACCTGTTGACCAATTTTTTTGAGTCGAGTGCGACGAGTGCATAGGAGAGTCGGAGAATCAGCGAGGGGAGGATTTTTCCCGTCAATGGAGACTTCGGGATCTAACCTCACTTGGTAGAAGTTAGCCTGAACAGCAATTACAGTACCGACGATCGAGGACGAATTCAGGCTCATCCTGCTTCCTTGTCTTCTGGGCGCTGCACTTTCATTGAAAAAAAGCCCGACTCCGGTTCATCCGCGACAAATTGCGTTTCCAGAATCTGGTAGCCTTCCATTTTTAGACTATCGGGTACTTGTTCGATCGGCTCCCCAGCATCCAGCCACACCTCCAAAACAGCACCTGGTGCCATTTGCTCCAAGCGCAGTTTAGTGCGGACAAAATTCAGAGGACACGGAGTACCCCGCAGATCGATTTTGGCATCTGGGGATTTGGGATTTTCAATTTTCGATGTTGAATTCATAATGCTTTTTGCAATCTCAAATCCTGAAAGCCTTACTTTTTTAAACAAGTTGCCTGGAAACTGGAGAATCTGAAATTTTCTTTCCAATTGGACACAGACTATTATTCTTTCTCAAAAAAGTGAGCGCAATTGCGCTCACTTTTTTGAGCGCTGCTGAAACGCAATGCCCAGGAAGCGTCCCACCTGAGATTTTTGTGAGCAATTGCACACAAATTTTTGACCGATACTGAAACAAATTGCCGGGGAATCCTCAAACAGGAAAATTTGACACCAATTGGTGTCAAAAATTGCTTATTTCTGAAACAAATTACCCAGAAACCCTTCCAAGCCGCCTTTACCGGTACGATCGCCCTTCAGCTTAGCAAGCTGCATCAGCAACTCCCGTTCCTCAGCCGTCACCTTAGTGGGAATGTCAATAGACACTGTAATCAAATGATCGCCACGACTGACTGGATTTCCCAACCGAGGCACCCCTTTTTTCTCCAAAGTCAAAACAGTATTCGCCTGAGTTCCGCTAGGAATCAACAATTCCGTCGGCCCGTCTACGGTTTCCACTTCCAACCGGCACCCTAAAATTGCTTGCAAATAACTAATTTTCACTTCCGAGCTAACGTTAGTGCCGTCGCGCTTAAATAGCGGATCTTCATTCACCGCCAAGAACACGTAAAGATCTCCAGGCGGGCCGCCCAGTTTGCCGGCATCCCCTTCATTGGAAACGCGCAAACGAGTACCATTGTCAACCCCAGCCGGAATTGTGATTTTCAGCTTTTTCATCACTTCTTTCTGGCCGCGGCCGCCACAAGTTTCGCACTTATCCTCAATCACTTGCCCGGTGCCGTTGCAAGTAGGGCAAACTGAAACTTGAGTAAAGCTGCCGAAAGGAGTGCGGGTAGCGCGTCGGACTTGACCACTGCCGGTACAAGTCGAGCAAGTTTGGGGTCTGGTTCCCGGTTTGGCGCCAGTCCCGGTGCAAGTTTCGCAGGTTTCTAAATGCTTGATGCGAAGTTCTTTTTCGCCACCAAACACTGCTTCCCGAAAATCCAGCCGCAAATCTAGGCGCAAATCGTCTCCGCGCACCGGCCCGCTGCGCCTGCGACCTTGCTGTTGTTGGCCGACACCTCCCTGAAAACCCTGAAAGAAGCTTTCAAAAATATCGGCAAAGCTGTCACCGAAGTCTTGGAACCCAGGCGCGCCTGCACCGCTGACCCCTGCTTCGCCGAAACGGTCGAAACGGGCGCGGGTTTCTGGTTCTGAGAGTACCTCGTAGGCGCGGTTAATTTCTTTAAACCGCTCCTCAGCACCGGATTCTTTGTTGACATCTGGATGGTACTTGCGAGCTAGGCGGCGGTAAGCACGCTTAATTTCTTCTTTGTCTGCGCTGCGAGAAACGCCTAATATTTCATAGTAATCACCGGCCATAGAGCTGCTTGCCTGGAGGTAAATAACAAAAAGTGTACGAAAAAGAAACGGGCGACCTTTCCTGAAATTACAGATTAAAAATCAAAAATTCTTATTGTTAATTTTTAACTTTTAACTGTTAGCTTTTCAGTTTTAAAGGAAAGGATTCATATCATCAACTTCTGGTTCGGGAACCTTCTGTTTTTGTTTTGACTGTGGATTTGACTGTGGACTTGACTGTGGATTTGACTGTCGTTTTGACTGTCGTTCCGGCTTTGGTTCCGACTTTGATTCCGGCTTTGGTTCCGGCTTTGGTTCCGGCGGAGCTTGGGGCGCCACCAGCAGCTCTTCTTTCAGCAAAATACTGTCGTCGTCCGCTTTAACCTCTTCTGGTTCTGATGATTCTACTTCTGACATCATCTCACTTTCAACAACAGATCCTGACGGGGCTACCCCGCTGCGGGCTTGGTCGTAGACTGCTGTCCCCAGCGAGTATAGCAGTTGCTTGAAAGATTCGATTGCGGGCGTGAGTTCCTCGACTGTGATGTCGGGGTTAGTCATCGCTGCCCGCAAGGCTGCTGCGGCTTTTTCCGCTTCTGCCTTAAGGTCGTCGCTCAGCAGTTGCGCGTTGGTTTTTAAAGTTACACCACAATTATAGACGAGGGAGTCAGCTTGATTTTTGAGTTCGACGAGTAGAGCGCGCTTGATGTCTTCGTCGGCGTAAAGTTCGGCTTCTTGTCGCATCCGCTCGACTTCGGTTTCGCTCAATCCCCCTGTATTGGAAATTTGGATGCTTTGTTCTTTTCCGGTTCCCTTGTCTTCAGCAGCCACTTTGAGAATCCCGTTGGCATCGATTTCAAAGGTAACTTCGATTTGAGGTACGCCACGGGGAGCTGGGGGAATGCCTTTGAGCAGGAACTTGCCGAGACTTTTATTGTCTTTAACCAATGCCCGCTCGCCTTGGAGCACGTGAATTTCTACCGATGTTTGTCCGTCTGCTGCCGTGCTGTACATTTGCGATCGGCTGGTGGGAATAGTTGTATTGCGCTCGATTACTTTGGTGAACACCCCGCCCAAGGTTGCGAGTCCCAGGGAGAGCGGCGTCACATCGAGCAGCAGCAAGTCTTTGACTTCACCACCCAACACCCCAGCTTGAATTGCCGCGCCTACCGCTACAGCTTCGTCGGGATTGACCGATTTATCGGGAGAAACGCCCCCAAAATACTTGCTAATTGCCTTTTGAACTGCCGGAATCCGGGTTGAGCCTCCCACTAAAATAATTCTGTCTATGTCTTTGGGGGTCAAACTTGCGTCTTTGAGGGCTTGAGTCACCGGATCGATCGTCGCTTGCACCAAATGAGCCACCAGTTTTTCAAACTGAGCTTTGGAGAGTTCCATTTCCAAATGCTTCGGCCCTTTCTCGTCAGAAGAGATGAAGGGCAAATTGATTGAGGTGGATTCGCGGTTGGATAGTTCGATTTTCGCTTTTTCAGCAGCTTCTCGGAGGCGCTGCAAGGCCATTTTGTCTTGTGAGAGGTCACTTCCTTCTTGAGTGCGGAAAGCTTCTACCAGCCACTGGACTATGCAGTCGTCAAAGTCATCTCCTCCGAGATGGTTGTTACCGGAGGTAGCGTTGACTTCAAAAATTCCGTCTCCCAGTTGCAGGATCGAAACGTCGAAAGTACCGCCGCCCAGGTCAAAGACCAAGATTTTCTGTTCTATATTTTGCTTGTCTAGCCCGTAGGAAAGGGCTGCCGCTGTCGGTTCGTTGACGATCCGCAGGACTTCTAGGCCCGCGATCGTACCGGCGTCTTTAGTAGCTTGCCGCTGGGCGTCTGTGAAGTAGGCGGGCACTGTAATCACGGCTTGGGTAACAGTTTGTCCTAAATAAGCTTCAGCATCTTGCTTGAGCTTTTGGAGTACCATTGCCGAGATTTCTTGGGGAGTGTGAACCTTGTTCCGAATTTGGACGTTAACGGTATCGTCTTTGCCTTTTATGCAGGTATAGGGAGTTCGGGCTCGTTCTTCTTCCGTGTCGTCCCACCGCCGTCCGATAAATCGTTTGATACTGTAGACAGTATTTACAGCATTAGTTACAGCTTGCCGCTTGGCCAATTGACCTACTAACCGATCGCCCGCCTTGCCAAATCCTACTATACTCGGAGTTGTGCGCCCGCCCTCGGAATTGGCGATCACGACCGGTTTACCGCCCTCTAACACAGCTACGCAACTGTTAGTCGTGCCTAAGTCAATTCCAATAATTTTTCCCATAGCGCCTCATAAAACTTTGTGGGATGTTTGGAAATCTCCAACTACAGGTTGGGAGATGAAAAACGACTCAGCTTGTTTAAACAAGCATTCCCAGACTAGATTTGTAGGAAATAAACTTGATGTCCTAAAGCAATATCAAAGACTGGTAAAAACATTTTTCAGAATTTTTGGATCAAGCGCTGACCTGCTTTTAGTCATCTTTAATTAAGAAGCTGGTGAGTCTGCCACCTTGGAACCCCCGAATTCTATTCGGGGGTCAGTGACTTTGAGGAATGCAGTAGCTTGTATCCCGATTAACCTTCTGAACTATCGGGATTTTCATCTGAGGCTACCACAGATAGCCCAGCCGCTGCAACTTTCACTTTGGCGTGCCGCAAGACGCGATCGCCCAGAATGTAGCCGCGTTCTAGTTCTTGGATAATTGTTCCTTCCTCGTGTTCGTCAGTTGGCTCGCTCAGTAGAGCTTCGTGGAGGTTGGGGTCAAACTGTTCGCCTTCGGGGCGCATCGGAGAAACCCCGATTTGCTTGAGGCCGTCTACCATTTGCTTGTAAACGCTTTGGTAGCTTTTGTGAATGTTCATTTCGCCATCGGTTTGCGGCTTGATGTGCGATCTAGCGCGCTCGAAATTGTCTATTACCGGCAACAGGGGTTTGATCGTGAGACACCTTGCCTGTAAATCTAGCTCTTCTTTTTCCTTTTGGGTGCGCCTGCGGAAATTCTCAAAATCTGCTGCTAGGCGGAGATTTTGATTTTTCAGCTCTTCTAGTTGAGCGGATGCCGCTTGCAACTGAGTTTTTAAAGCCTCTTTTTCATCGGTTACCTGCGCCAGTTCCTTCTTCCAAGGCTCCGCCGCGTCTGCAGTCGGACTGTTGGTTGAACTGCCGGTGACGGTAGACCCCGATGCGTTTGCTGGGGTGCGATCACCCTGAGCGCTTTGATAAGCTCGAGCAAGTTCGAGCTCCCAATCCGCCGATTCGTTCGAGTTTCCTGATGCCGCCGGATTTTCGCTTGCCATTGGGGAACCCTCTGGGGTAGTTTCCCCAGTTGAGTTAGGATCTTGATCTTGCTGTTTTTCCTCGTCAATCATAAAAGCTGCGCGACAGAACCCTATCAATTCTAGCAGATACAGTTAACCCGGTAAATCTAGAGGACTCGAATTGACTGTGTATGGCACAATTTGAAAAAAGGAAATCTCGCCCGATCTGGAGACATTCCTCAAAGCTTTCCATAAAATATTCAAATGCCCCTTGAGATATTTACGTATAATATGACCGTAATGGGGCAAACCCAACGTTTTTTGGTTCCTCATTTTTGATTAACTCGCTCGCATTTACAAAAAATTTTATAAGTAGATTTTGCTGTTAAGTCTACTACAATATTTCCCATTTGGGAGACCAGATATTTAAATGTTGGCTTAAAACGATAGTGACTTAAAATGATCCTCTATCATGCTATTTTAGTCGCAAGCTGACGCTGGCATTTTTTACCATTTGCTGAGTTGCCCAATTCGGGAGAAAGAGGAATTTGTATTGACTGACTAAGTAGGTAGCAGTGTGCTTTTGTAAATCTGATACTAGGTTGTTAATCTTGATGCGAATTGGGACTGTGCTTTTTCTAATTCGATAGCGCCGAAGTCTCTTGAAGTCTCAAATTTCTGCCAGCCAAATGATAGAGATTAGTTGCTTTCGCTGACATGATAATCTGTAGATTAGATTGATATCTAATTTGCCTATTTCCAACATTTCTGAACCGTCCAGCTTACGTCACAAAGGTTCGGACACCAGGGTAGAATCAAAGTAATATTTACTGACCCAAAACTAGAGTTGCTCAAAATTTGCCCTGGGGGCTCATGCAGCCGACGATCGGGCAGTGACCGATGGCAGATAATTAATGAAAATATATTTCACAAGGGCGATCGAGGCTTTCGTAAAAGCTATCATCACAGAACATAGCTCATCTTTAATTTAGTACAGCTAACCGCGCCACCACGGGCGCTGTAATTTGAGCAAACAATTTGGGAAAATAGAATTAGTCTGGGAAGGGGACACGCCCTGCCCCGCTTTTCTCTCCCGGTACGGGAAATCCCCAAGTGATGTGCCTTGACGCTATAACGAGAGTATCCCGCAAGTTAATCAGGTAAGTAAGCAACTTAGCACTCAACGAACAAGATTTGATTGCAAGCACCGGCAAATCCCTCCAACATCTCGTCAATTTGTGGACGAAGCTTAGAGGGGACTTCGAGCTTACACTTGAGAGATAGGGATTGAGCAACAAAATGATAGCTGATCCATAAGCAAAGAATACGGGGGTTAAAACCCCGCCTTGGTTTTCCTCTCAGCACTCTTTGTGACTGAGTTTCCCACCTATTGAGTGTTTTTTATGACTAGCACATCCCCGCTGCGCTCCACCTCCCTAGTTTCTGTGAGCCAATTTCCTCCGGCTCTCACCAAGATGATTCTGTCGGGTTACGTCAACGGCGAGCAAGTGAAGCAAGCTCAAATTGAAAGCCAGAAGTCGGGCAAGCGTTTGACGGAGGTATTAGAAGCACTTACCGGGCAGCCCTTACCCCCAGAATTGCTGCGACTTTACAAGAAGCAGCAGATGTTTGAACGGAAGATAGTCTACGGCGTTGAAGCATTTGATCCGGAGATGAGCGAAATGTCTAACGAGCAACTCGGACTTATGCTCGATACGTTGAAGATTTCGATCGACATTTGTCACCAAGGTCGGTTTTTACCCGTAGCAAAGACTGAAACTGAGCCTGCGGCCGTTTTAGTAGCAATGGTAGATCCCGACAACCTCAATGCCATAGAAGATTTGAGGCGGATTTTACAGCCTCACGGCTTGGCTTTGCAGCGACGGGTGATTACGCCAGACGACTATCAGGACATAACTTCGGCCTATCAAGAGGACCAAGTTAAGGTAGCAGCCAAAATGGCAGCAGCCGAAAAGCAGAGAAAGATGGATTTAGGGGAGGGAGATTTTGGTGAACTCTCGCTAGAAGAGGAGAGTGCCGACCAAGAAGACCTAGCTAATACCTTGGACGATGCTGAGGCAGCTCCGGTAATTAAGGCGGTCAATATCATTTTGGCTAAAGCTCTGTCGGAAAAGGTGTCTGACATCCACGTAGAACCTCAAGAAGAGTTCATGCGGATTCGGATGCGGAAAGACGGGGTGCTGCAAGAGTATTTCCGGTTTCCCAAGCAGGTAGTCGCATCGATTACGGCTCGTTTCAAGATTATTGCCAACCTGGATATTGCCGAACGCCGACAAGCTCAAGACGGGCGCATCCGCCGGGTGTTTGAGGGACGCACGGTCGATTTCCGGGTGAACAGCTTACCTTCGCGGTACGGCGAAAAAATCGTACTGCGGATTTTGGACAGTTCTAGCACTCAGTTGGGCTTGGGTTTGTTAATCTCCGACCAGGAAACTCTGGCTTTAGTGCGAGAGAGTGCTAGCCGTCCATTCGGACTGATTTTGGTGACGGGGCCGACGGGTTCGGGCAAGTCAACTACTCTGTACTCGATTCTGGCGGAACGGAACGATCCTGGGGTAAATATCAGTACGGCGGAAGACCCGATCGAATATGCTTTGCCGGGGATTACCCAATGTCAAGTAATTCGGGAAAAAGACTTGACTTTTTCCAACATTCTGCGGGCATTTTTGCGGCAAGACCCTGACGTGATGCTGGTGGGGGAAACGCGGGACAAGGAAACGGCAAAAACGGCTCTGGAAGCTGCTTTGACGGGACACTTGGTGCTGACGACGCTGCACACGAACGACGCGGCCGGGGCGGTCGCGCGTTTGGCCGAAATGGGCGTAGAACCGTTCATGGTTTCGGCAGCTCTGTTGGGCGTGTTGGCTCAGCGTCTGATGCGGCGCGTTTGCGACAAATGCTGCATTCCTTATCAGCCTACTGCTGCTGAACTAGGCAAGTACGGTCTGTCGGCTTCTCAAGAAATAGATCTGACTGTTTACAGAGCCAACACCGTACCGGTGGAGGGAAGGAAGGAACTCGCAGAACGCGAGCAACTTTGTACCAAGTGCGCCGGCCTAGGCTACAAAGGACGGGTAGGGGTTTACGAGTTCCTGAAAAATACTGAGCGGCTTCAAACTCTGATCACTCAAGGAGCTCCCACAGAGCAAATTAAGGAAGCAGCAGTAGAAGAAGGGATGAAAACGTTGTTGGCTTACAGCTTGCAGTTAGTGCGGGAAGGCGCGACTACTTTTGAAGAAGTCGAGCGGGTGACTTTTACTGACTCGGGCCTAGAGGCTGAACTGAAAGCCAAACGCAAGCAGGGACTTACCTGCAAAAGTTGTCGGGCGGAATTGAAGCCGGAGATGCTGGATTGTCCGTACTGCTTGACGCCACGCTTTGTGGATTGATTGAGCAGTTAACTGTTGACTCTTAACTGAGCTAGATTGGTCAATAACTATCAATTTGATCGAGGAGAGGTATCTATGGGTCTGATGATTGAAGACGTACTGGAGTCCCTGGTAGAGCAAGGGGGTTCGGACATACACATCCAAGCGGGCGCGCCTATATTCTTCCGAGTCAGCGGTAAACTAACTCCTCAGACGCAATACGGCGACATTCTGTCTGCTGAGGAAGTGCAGATCCTAATTTTCCAAATGCTCAACAATATGCAGCGCAAGCAGTTGGAAATGGAGTGGGAACTTGACTGCGCTTACGGGGTTCGGGGATTGGCTCGGTTTCGCGTCAATGTCTACCGGGAGCGGGGTGCTTGGGCGGCTTGTATGCGGGCTCTGGCTTCTAAGATTCCTAACGCAGATGCTTTAGGCGTGCCACAGATTTTGCGGGATCTGACCGAAAGACCCAGGGGTATGCTGTTGGTGACGGGACAAACGGGTTCCGGGAAAACTACGACGATGGCGGCTTTGTTGGATCTGATCAACCGGACGCGGGCGGAACATATTCTAACAGTTGAAGACCCGATCGAATATGTGTTCCCTAATATCAAGAGTTTGTTTCACCAGCGTCAAAAGGGCGAAGATACTAAGAGCTTTGCTAATGCGCTCAGAGCAGCTTTGCGCGAAGATCCTGATGTGATTCTGGTGGGGGAAATGCGCGACTTGGAAACGATCGGTCTGGCAATTTCGGCTGCAGAAACGGGTCACATGGTGATGGGAACGCTGCACACTAATTCGGCGGGTGCAACGATCGATCGGATTTTGGACGTGTTCCCGCCCATTCAACAACCCCAGGTTCGCGCCCAGGTGTCTAACTCTTTGGTGGGAATTTGCAGCCAAAATTTGGTAGTGAAAGTTGGGGGTGGCCGCTGCTGCGCTATGGAAATCATGGTGAATACTCCAGCTATGGCTAACTTGATCCGGGAGGGCAAAACTCCGATGATTTACTCCCAAATCCAAATGGGGGCGAAATTGGGCATGAGGACGATGGAAATGGCCCTCGCTGAACTTTACAAGAGCGGTAAAGTCACTTGGGAAGCGGCAATGGGCAAGGCTTCTAAGGCTGACGAACTCGAACGCTTGATCGGCCCGGCACCTGTTGGTGGCGCCCCGGTAAAAGCTCATTAATTCAGTCAGCAGTCATTAGTCAGAAGTCTGCCGACTGAATTAATGACTGATGAGTCATAAATTTTAATAAATTTTCAGAGGTGAGCTGTGGCTACCAACGTTATCCGCGAAAAACCGAAAGGTGGCTTTGATTTCAGTAAGATTCAGGAGCAAATCGAGTATAACCTTACCAGTCTTACTGTTAAGGATATGGCTATTTTTGCTCGTCAGTTTGCGGCTATGTTTAATGCAGGGGTGGCGATCGTGAGATGCCTTTCCGTGCTGCACGAGCAGTGTTCTAATGCTAAACTGAAGCGAGCGCTCAGAAGCATGAATGCTGATGTGCAGGAGGGGATAAACTTAGCAGAGGCGATGGCTAAGTTTCCTGATGTTTTTGACCAACTGTTTATCAGTATGGTGGCGGCGGGAGAAGTCGGGGGGGTGCTAGATGAAACCCTAGACCGTCTGGCGGTGATGATGGAAAAAAATCACAAGACGGAGGCTGAAATTAATTCGGCGATGTCTTATCCGAAGACTGTGTTCTTTATTGCGATCGTGATTTTTTTCGCAATGACAATATTCTTGCTACCAACTTTCGCTAAAATTTTTAAGGATATTGGTGCAGATTTGCCTGCTTTTACGGTGTTTATGTTGGCGATTAGTGCATTTTGTACGGCTTGGCCTCCCATCCAACAGATAACAGTTATTGGGGTGATTATAGCGCTAAAAATTGCATTCGATCTCTACTACAAAACTCCAGTAGGTCGTCTACAAATTGATAGAATTGCGATGAAGTTGCCAATTTTTGGAGATTTGATCGAAAAATCTGCTGTGGCTCGGTTTTGCGTGATATTTGGATCGCTGACGCGATCGGGCGTGCCGATTCTCAATTCTTTGGAAATTGTGCGAGATGTGGCAGGGAATCAGGCGATATCTAATGCTATCGAATATGCGAGACAGGAAATTCAAAGCGGCGGCATGATCAGTATTGCTTTGCAAGAACAAGCTGTTTTTCCGTCTTTGGCCATCCAAATGATGGCAATTGGCGAGGAGACAGGGGAACTTGACAAGATGCTGATGAAAGTTGGCGCTTTCTACGAAACCGAAGTTGAAGAAGCAGTAAAAGGACTGACCAGTATGCTAGAACCTTTGATGATTGTGGTCGTCGGTGGTATCGTAGGTTCGATTTTGCTATCGATGTATCTGCCGATGTTCGCAGTGTTCCAAAAGCTGTAAAAAAGGGGTAATTAGTTATTAGTTATTAGTTAGTAGCAATTAACGCATGACCAATGACTATTCCAATCGTTCCCAGGCAGAGCCTGGGAATGCCTTTGGAGGAGGCACGTCCTCGATTAAAAGGAGAAAAAAATTGGGAGGCAGAGCCTCCAAATCTTCATTACCAGGGTCTTCCCATTGATGAAAGCTTACGAAAATGTCACCAAAGTTATATAGCAATCCTAATTGAGTTGTGAACACCGATCTGATAAAATATAAAAAGCATAATAAACAGAGAATTGCCAAAATGGATAGCCAGG